>NZ_DIMK01000019.1:90554-114682 GCF_002425525.1 Pseudomonas sp. UBA5568
GCTTAAGTGAACAGCATTACGCCTCAAGGCGGGGTCTTTGCGCAGCGGTTACCGCTGACCCATCAAGGGTGGCGATGACGGCCGTGCTTGCGGTGGCCGTAATGGTGACCACGGTCCCAGTGACGGCGGTCGTCGTAGTCGCGGCGGTAGCGGCGATGGTCGCGGCGATCATCCTGATCAGCCTTGTTGCCCATGTAGTTGCCCAGGGCACCGCCTGCGCCGCCGCCAGCGGCTGCACCGATGTAGCTGCCGGTGGTGCCGCCAACGGTACGGCCCACCACGTTGCCGCCTGCTGCGCCCAGCGCACCGCCGATGGCCGCTTCGCCACGCTGACGTTTGTCGGCGCCCACCGCACTGCCGGCGGCACCGCCCAGGCCTGCGCCTATGGCGCCGCCTGTGCTACCACCGATGGACTGGCCTACGACTGAGCCCAGTACCCCACCCAATGCGCCGCCAATGCCGGCCTCGGTGGAGCCGCCTGCCATGGCAACGCCGCTGAGCAAGCTGAAAGACAACAACAGAATCGAGGAGTACTTCTTCATTCAAGAGAGCCTCAGAGTGATGACGAGGCGAATGTGCTTCTATCTGCAGCCAGTGGCAACGAATATCCGACGAATTGCACGGGTTGTACACAATTCGTCAACTCATTGATTTATAAGTGAAACTTTGTCTTTTTTTTGCGGTCTTATGCTCTTGTGACCCAGCCCTGCTCCTGTACTGGACCAGGGCTTTTTCATTCAGAGTATTCGCCCGTCGTCCTCTGCGCGTTCCAGTTTGATCGCAATGAACTTGGACGTGGGTGTGTGACTACCCTCGCCAATGCTCTCCAGCGGTACCAAAGGGTTCACTTCTGGATAATAGGCCGCTGCCTGCCCTGCAGGTATGTCGAACGCCAGCAGAGTGAAGCCGCGCACGCGGCGTACATGCTCATCCCCCCACAGTGAAACGATGTCGACCTTCTGGCCAGGCTCAAAGCCCAGCCGAACAATGTCGGCTTCGTTGGCGAACAACACGTCGCGCTGGCCGCGTACGCCTCGGTAACGGTCATCCAGGCCATAGATGGTGGTGTTGTACTGATCGTGCGAGCGCATCGATTGCAGCACCAAGTCCGGCACCTGGCCGCTGTTACGTACACGCTCGTCGATCAGGGAGTCTGGCAGCAGGTTGGCCTTGAAGTTGGCGCGGCCATTGGCCGTGGCCCACTCGCGCCGGGCGGCGCTATTACCCAGGTAGAACCCCCCAGGCTGGCGCATGCGCTGATTGAAATCAGCGAAGCCTGCAATGGTGTCGGCGATCAGGGCTCGAATGCGGTCGTAGTCGGCCACTAGCCATTGCCAGTCCACAGGGTGTTTGCCCAGGGTGGCTGCAGCGATGCCAGCGATGACCGCAGGTTCGGACCGCATCTGCCGGGACAGTGGCTTGAGCTGGCCGTTGGAGCCATGGACCATGCTGAACGAGTCTTCGACGGTGACCGCCTGAGGCCCGTCCGCTTGCATATCGATATCGGTGCGGCCCAGGCAAGGCAGGATAAGCGCCTGCTTGCCGTGAACCAGGTGGCTGCGGTTGAGCTTGGTGCTGATGTGCACGGTCAGTTCGCAGTTGCGCAGCGCCCGCGCGGTGCGCTCGGTGTCAGGTGTGGCCTGGGCGAAGTTGCCGCCTAGCCCGATGAACACCTTGGCGTGCCCCTGGAGCATGGCATGGATGGCTTCGACGGTGTTGTGCCCGTTCTTGCGCGGCACCGGGAAGCCGAAGCGCGCTTCGATGGCGTCGAGCAGGGCGGCAGGCGGACGCTCGTTGATACCCATGGTGCGGTCGCCCTGCACGTTGCTGTGACCGCGAACCGGGCACAATCCGGCCCCTGGCGCGCCGATGTTGCCGCGCAGCATTTGCAGGTTGACCAGTTCCTGGATGGTCGGCACCGAGTGACGGTGCTGGGTGATGCCCATGGCCCAGCACATGATCACGCGCTGGCTCCGGCAGTACATACGGGCGGCCAGTTCGATGTCTTCGAGTGCCAAGCCCGACTGCTGCTGGATATGCGCCCACGGCGTGGCATCGACCACCGCCAGGTAGTCGTCCAGGCCGTGCCCGTGCTCAGCGATGAAGGCGTGGTCGAAGACCGCCGGCTCGCCCTTGGCTTGCGCTTCACGCTCCCATTGCAGGGCGAACTTGGCCATGCCGCGCAGCATGGCCATGTCGCCACCCAGCGCCGGGCGGAAGAACGCGGTATTGGTGGGGCGGTCGCTGTTGGTCAGCATCTCCAGCGGGTTTTGCGGGTGCTGGAAGCGTTCCAGACCACGCTCCTTGAGCGGGTTGATGCACACCACCTGCGCACCGCGTTTCACCGCATCGCGCAGCGGGTCCAGCATGCGAGGATGGTTGGTGCCCGGGTTCTGGCCCCAGACGAAGATGGCATCGGCGTGCTCGAAATCCTCGAACGTGACGGTGCCCTTGCCCACCCCGACGCTCTGCCCCAGCGCCACACCGCTGGCCTCGTGGCACATGTTCGAGCAGTCCGGAAAATTGTTGGTGCCGTAGGCGCGCACGAAGAGCTGGTACAGGTACGCCGCTTCGTTGCTGGCGCGCCCGGAGGTATAGAACTCGGCCTGGTCAGGGCTTGCGAGCTTGTTCAGCTCTCGGCCGATGAGGGCGAACGCGGCGTCCCAGCTGATGGGCTGGTAGCGATCACTGGCGGCGTCGTACACCATCGGTTCGGTCAGTCGGCCTTGGTACTCCAGCCAGTAGTCGCTTTGTTGCAACAACGAGGTAACGCTGTAGCGGGCGAAGAAGGCGGCGTCCACGCGGCGTTTGGTGGCTTCCCAGTTGACGGCCTTGGCGCCGTTTTCGCAGAACTTGACCATGCCGCTTTCGGGCGAGTCGCCCCAGGCGCAACCCGGGCAATCGAAGCCACCGTTCTGGTTGGTCTTGAGCAGGGCGCGGATGTTCTTCAGCGGGTTGTCGCTGCCAACCCAGGCTTTGGCCACGCTGCGCAGTGCACCCCAACCGCCGGCAGGACCGTGGTAGGGCTTGTAGCGAGGGGAAGAGGCTGGGGCGTTTTTCGGAATAGGCTGGTACGAGGTCACGGCTGTTACGACTCCGCCGCCGGGCTGTAGACCCGCGGTGCGCTGTGTTTGGGCAAATGAATGAGGTTGAGGTTGTGCCTGCGTGCCCATTGCAGGGCCAGGCCCGTTGGTGCCGACAGGCTGACCAGGGTCTGGATGCCGGCGCGCAATACTTTCTGGATCAGTTCCAGGCTGCAACGGCTGGTGACGATGGCCAGGCCTCCGTCGCTGTCGATGCCCTGGCGCAGCAGTGCGCCAATGAGCTTGTCGAGGGCGTTGTGCCGGCCAATGTCTTCGCGGCCCAGCAGCAGTTCGCCATGGCGGTCCATGAACAAGGCCGCATGCACGGCGCCGCAGTGCTGGCCCAGCGGCTGGAAGGCGTCGATGCGCTGGCGCAGGCCGACCAGCCACTGTGCAGGCGGCAACGGGGCGCCGGGCAGCTTGGCCAGGTCCGGCAGCGCCTGCTCCAGGGCTTCGACGCCGCACAGGCCACAGCCGCTGGTGCCGGCCAGCTGGCGGCGTTGGTTCTTCAGGTTCCAGAAAGCGCGGCTGGAGATTTCCAGGTCCGCGTACATCGACGCGCCACTTCCCGACAGTTTGACGTCGTAGATTTCGGCGGTGCTTTCAACGATGCCGCTGCCCACACTAAAACCAACGGCAAAATCTTCCAGGTCGGTCGGGCTGACGAGCATGACGGCCTGGTTCAGGCCGTTGTACACGATCGCCAGGGCGACTTCTTCGGCCAGTGGCGTGCTGCCAGGCTGGGCATCGCCGAGCTGGACGTAATCATAGGTAGTGCTGGCGGCGGGCAGGGCTAACGGTAACGAGGCCGCACAGAACGGTGGCTTGCTGTTCATCCAGGCGTGCTCTTGATCGGCGATTGGGCGCCGGCTTACTGAGGCTACAAGCCTAGGCTTGCCCGCCGGCGACGTCTAATTGCTAGGGTCTATGCCGTGATAGACCGCGTCGATAGGTCGCAGTGCGATGACTGACTGAGTCATGGCCTAGACTTCACTGTCCAACGGTTTCACATCAACAAGGAGAGCGTCATGAGTCTATTCAGCTTTGTGAAGGAAGCAGGCGAGAAGTTGATCGATCTGCTAACCCCCGGCAATGCCAAGGCCGAGGAGCAGTTGAAAAAGCACGTTGAAAACGTCGGGTTGGGTAACCCCAACATCACCGCCACCGTGGAAGGCGACACAGTCACCCTCAAGGGCGAGGTAGCGAGCCAGGAAGAGAAAGAGAAGATCATTCTGGCAGCCGGCAACATTGAAGGTGTGGCCAGCGTCGACGATCAGATCACCGTCACCGGCCCAGTAGCCCAGGCTGCGCGCTTCGTGACCGTGGAGAAGGGCGATACCCTGAGCGCCATCTCCAAGCGGGTGTACGGCGATGCGAACAAGTACCAGAAGATCTTCGAGGCCAACAAGCCCATGCTGTCGGATCCGAACAAGATTTACCCGGGCCAGGTGTTGCGTATTCCCGAGTAACGGGTAAGCCTGTCTATAGGCTTGTCACCGCAACCCGCGCCCATGGCGCGGGTTTGCGTTCACAGTCCGTGCAGCAATTCCCGATAGTCCTCGACAGCTGCGAACTCCGCGGTATCCCGAGGCTGCCCCTGGCTGTCCGGCTGACGCACCGCCAGCAAGTGGCCCACGCCGAATTGCCGGGCACTGCGCAAGATGGGCAATGTGTCGTCGATGAACAGGCTGCGGGCAGGTTCAAAGCCGATATCGGCTTGCAAGGCATCCCAGAACTGCGGGCTTTCCTTGGGAAACCCATAGTCGTGGGAGCTGATCATACGGTCGAAGTAGGGTGCCAGTTCGATGCGCTCGAGTTTGAGCGACAGTGAATCGCGGTGTGCATTGGTGATCATGATTACCCGCTTGCCTGCCTGGCTGATCGCGGCCAGAAAGGTATCGGCATCGGGTCGCAAGGCGATCAGGTCGGCGATTTCGCGCTTGAGCTCGCGGATCGGCAAGCGCAGCTCACGGCTCCAGAAGTCCAGACAGTACCAGTTCAACGTGCCGGCGTTGCGCTCGAACAGCGGTTCGAGTTCCAGCTGCGCCATCGCCCGGCTCACGCCGTGCAGTTCTGCATAGCGCTGCGGCAGGTGCTCCAGCCAGAAGCGGTTGTCATAGTGCAGGTCGAGCAGTGTGCCATCCATGTCCAGCAGGACGGTGTCGATGGCGGACCAGGGAAGAACAGGCATGGGAAACTCTCGTTCGGTCGGCAAGCCACGGTATAGTAACCCGTTCACGCCAAGGAGCCCCCCATGCGCCAGAAACCTACCGTCCTCAGCCGCGAAATCGTCGCTAGCAGCCGCCTGTTCCGAGTCGAGGCCGTCGAGTTGCGGTTCAGCAACGGCGTGGAACGCACCTACGAGCGGCTGGTGGGCCGGGGTAACGGTTATGGCGCGGTGATGATCGTGGCCATGCTCGATGCCGAGCACGCGGTCCTGGTCGAAGAGTACTGCGGTGGAACTGACGAATATGAGCTGTCCCTACCCAAGGGCCTGATCGAGCCCGGCGAGGACGTGCTGGCGGCAGCTGACCGAGAGCTCAAGGAAGAAGCCGGCTTTGGTGCACGGCAACTGGAGCACCTGACCGAGCTTTCCCTGTCTCCGGGCTACATGAGTCAGAAAATCCAGGTGGTGCTGGCCACCGACCTGTATGAGGAACGGTTGGAAGGCGATGAGCCGGAGCCGATGGGCGTGGACAAGGTCAACCTGCGGGAGCTGTCGGCCTTGGCCATGCACCCGCAGTTCAGCGAAGGTCGCGCGCTGGCTGCCTTGTACCTGGCCCGTGACCTGCTGATCCAGCGCGGGGTACTGGCACTATGAACGATCAGCAATTGATGCAGGGCGTGGTGGCGTTGGCGCTGTCGGCGGGCGAGGCGATCCTGCCGTTCTGGCGCGCCGATGTGGCCGTCGTCAACAAGGCCGACGACTCGCCTGTCACGGCTGCGGACCTGGCTGCACACCAAGTGATTGCAGAGGGCTTGCAGGCTCTGGCCCCGCACATTCCCGTTCTGTCCGAAGAAGACTGCGATATCCCACTGGTGGAGCGCCAGAAGTGGCGCCGTTGGTGGTTGGTCGACCCGCTCGACGGCACCAAGGAGTTCATTGCCGGCAGTGAGGAATTCACAGTCAACATCGCCTTGATCGATCAGGGCGAGGTGGTGTTCGGGGTGGTATCGATGCCCACTTCGGGGCGTTGCTATTTCGGAGGCAGGGCCCTGGGTGCCTGGCGAGCGGAGCGGGGTGAAACCGCGCAGGCCATCCAGGTGCGCGCCACCCCGCCTGCCGGGTCGCCTTTCACCGTGGTTGCCAGCCGCCGGCACTCCAGCCCTCGGCAAGAGGCTTTGCTGAACGGGTTGGGTGCTGCGGTGGGGCCGCTTGATTTGGTTTCGGTGGGCAGTTCGCTGAAGTTCTGCCTGCTGGCCGAAGGCAGCGCCGACTGCTACCCGCGTTTGGCGCCGACCTCCCAGTGGGACACGGCGGCTGCTCAGGGTGTGGTCGAAGGTGCCGGGGGCGAGGTGATCGAGGTCGACGGCCAACCCTTCCGGTATCCGGCGCGCGAATCGCTGCTCAATCCCTACTTCCTGGCCCTGCCGGCGGGGGCTGGTTGGCGAGAGGCCTTGCTTGCGCTTGTTTGATTCACAAGAGTCAGTGCGGCGTTGGGTGTTGAAAACTGCTCATCGTTTGAGGGCCGAAAGGGCCGCTAAGCGGCCTTAGATGCTCGCCTTCACACAAGACTGACAGTTGATCACTCGCGATCACCCCGCCGCTCACCTGTGCAACACATACTGCCCGCTGAACAGCACCGCCACTTCATCACTGCCCACGTTGCTCACTGCCGTTTCCAGCGTCAGCCGTGCCCGCCCACGCCGTTGATACATTGTCAGGAACCGCGACCAGGCCTTCTCGTCCGGTGCAGCGCAACTGGCCACGGCGGCGCCGGTAACCGGCAGCGGATAGCTGATCTGCCCCTCTTGAATGACGATATGCCCATCATCGATGCCCAACTCCTGTAGCCGCAGGTGCAACCAGCCCCAGCCGGCCAGGACCGCGGCGCAATAGAGGCTGCCACCGAACATGGTGTTCTTGTGGTTGACGTTGGCGGCCAATGGCAGTTGCAGGCGCAGGGTATGCCCTTGCCAGTCCAGCACCTCCAGGCCCATCTCCCGGGTCAGTGGAATATCGCCGTGAAGCACTGTCTGCAGCGGGTGAATCGGCTTGCTCATCAACGGGTTTCCTCATGGTCGTCGTGGCCACCGCCACCGCCCTCGAAACTCAGGCCATGCTTGCGTAACTTGTCGTGCAGCGTCTTGCGTGGAACACCCAGCGCTTCGGCCAGGCTACGCAGCGAGCCGTGAGGCTGGGCCAATTCGGCAGTGATCAACGAGCGCTCGAAGTGCTCCACCTGCTCGCTCAGGTTGCCGGTGACTGGGGCGGGCGCGTTGGTTGCAGGCGGCGCCTGGCCATCGAGTGCCAGCTCCAGCCCGAGGGCAAAGCGTTCGGCCGCGTTTTGCAGTTCGCGCACATTGCCCGGCCAGTCATGGCGCAACAGCAAGGCCCGTTGCGCAGGTTGCAGCGCGTGCGGCCCTAGGCCATGGCGCTGGCTGGCCGCATCGGCGAAATGCTGGAAGAGCATCAGGATGTCGTCGCCACGTTCGCGCAGCGGTGGAATACGCAAGGGCGCCACGTTCAAGCGGTAATACAAGTCCGCACGAAAACGGCCCTGATCGGCGGCCTGGCGCAGGTCTTCCTTGGTGGCGGCGATGATGCGGATATCCAGCGGTATCAGCTGATTGCCACCCAATCGCTCGACGACGCGCTCCTGCAGCATGCGCAACAGCTTTACCTGCACATCCAGGCTCATGCTTTCGATTTCATCAAGGAACAACGTACCGCCATTGGCGAATTCGAACTTGCCAATGCGGCGTTTTTGCGCGCCCGTGAAGGCGCCAGGCTCATGACCAAACAGCTCGCTCTCGACCACCGATTCGGCCAAAGCGCCAGCGTTGATGGCCACGAAGGGCCCGTCCCGGCGGCTCGACAGGTCGTGCAGGGCGCGGGCGACCACTTCCTTGCCAGCCCCGGTCTCACCCAGGATCAATACGTCCGCTCGCGTGCCGGCCAGCGCGCCGATCTGCTCGCGCAGGCGCTGCATGGCCGCGGACTGGCCTACCAGGCGCGTGGCCAGTTGCTGGCGGTCGCTCAAAGCCATGCGCAGGCTACGGTTCTCCAGCACCAATTGGCGCAGTGCCAGGGCGCGGCGTACGCTGTCGAGCAGGGCGTCGCTGGCGAAGGGCTTTTCCAGGAAGTCATAGGCACCGGCGCGCATGGCTTGTACCGCCAGCGGGACATCGCCGTGCCCGGTGATCAACAGTACCGGCAGTTCGCTGTCCAGGCCATGCAGCTGCTCGAGCAGCTGCAGGCCGTCGATGCCCGGCATACGGATATCGCTGACGACAACCCCCGGCCAATCTGTTGGAATGCGCTCGGCCAGGCCGTGGGCATCGGCCAGTGCCACGACCTTGAGCCCGGCCAGGTCCAGCGTCTGGCTCAGGGCTTGGCGCAGGTGTGCGTCGTCGTCGACCAGGATCACCTGGGCGCGGCTGTCGATCAGTGTCTCGGGGCTCATGCCGAAGAATCCTCTGAATTGGGCAAGGTGGCACCCGGCGGGGCTACACGCATTTTCAAGGTCAGCACCGCACCGCCCTCGGGGTGGTTGGCCAGCAACAGTTCTCCCCCCAGGGTGCGCATCAGGCTGTCACAGATGGCCAGGCCCAAGCCCAGCCCCTGGGTGCGGGTCTTGGTGGTGAAAAAGGGCTCTCTGGCATGCTCCAGTGCCTGACGGGTGAAGCCGGGGCCGTTGTCGCGAATGGAGAGATAAACGCAATCGTCCTGCTGCTCTGCACTTATCCACAACCGGCGCGGGTTGGCCTTCTCGGTCAGCGCGTCCAGGGCATTGGCCAGCAAGTTGCCCAATACCTGACGCAGGCGGGTTTCGCCCGCCTGCACCCACAGCGTCGCTTCAGGCAGGTCGCGCACCAGCTCCACCGCCATTGCCCGGCGACGTTTGGCGAGCAGGGCCAGGGCATCGTCCAGGGCCGGTTGCAGGGCTACGCTTTCCGGCGCGTGGCGGTCACGGCGGGCAAAGGCGCGCAGGTGGGCAATGATCGAGGCCATGCGCCCGGTCAGTTCGCCGATCAGTTTCAGGTTGCCGCGCGCGTCCTCGGTACGTTGATGGTCCAACAGGATCTCGGCGTTTTCCGCATAGCTGCGAATGGCTGCCAGGGGCTGGTTGAGCTCATGGCTGATACTCGCCGACATGGTGCCCAGCACCGACAGCTTGCCTGCCTGCACCAGTTCGTCCTGGGCCCTCACGGCCTCCTGCTGGGCATTTTCGCGTTCGAGCACGGCGCTTTTGAGGCGCGCGTTGAGCCCTTCGAGGTCGGCGGTGCGCTCGGCCACGCGCTGTTCGAGCTGCTGACGACCACGGGCCTCGAAGTCGATGCGGTCCATATAATGACGGCGCCGCTGCATCACCAGGCCAGTCAGCAGCACGATGACCAGCAGAGCGCCGGCACCGATGGCCGTGACCGTCTGCGCGGCGCGGTCCACCAGGATGCGCGGGGCAAGGATGCTGACCTGCCAGCCGGTCTCTGGAATGGCCCGGGTCTGGGTGATCCAGGCATCGTCACTGATCACCAGCGGCTGGGGTGCCTGGGTCGGGTACGGCTGGATGGCGATGATGGCCTGGCGCTCGGCCGCGGTCAGCGGACGGGTGGCGCGAAAACGCCACTCCGGGCGTGACGTGAGGATGACCACGCCGTTGTGATCGGTCAGCAGCAGTTGCTCGGGCGTGCGGCCCCACAAGGTCTCGGTATGATCAAGGTCGACCTTCACCACCAGCACACCGACGATGCGTTCGCCGTCGCGCACGGCGGCGGCAAAGAAATACCCCCGCTTTGCAGACGTGGTGCCCTGGCCGAAGAAACGACCGAGGTGCCCGGCCATGGCTTCGTTGAAGTAAGGGCGAAATGCGAAGTTACGCCCCACGAAGCTGTCGTGTTTGTCCCAGTTGGACGCCGCCAAGGTGTTGCCGCTGACGTCCATGAGGTACATCACCTCGGCGCCGGTCTGCTGCACGATGTTTTTCAGCAGGCGGTTGGCATTGGTGACCGCCTCCAGGCGGAACGGATCGGCCAGCACCCCGCGCAAGGCCGGCAAATCGCCAAGGATCTGCGGCAAGGTTTCATAGCGGTGCAGCGTCCCCAGCAGGTTGGCGACATAGAGGTCGAGGGTCTGCCGGTTCTGCGAGGCCAGTTCTTGCCGGTAATAGCGCTCGGCCAGGTGATGCAGCGGCCATAGCAGCGGCACCAGGCACAGCGCCAGTAAGGCCAGGCTGCGCCAACGGGGGCGGCGAGGAGGGGTGTTCTTGGCGATCATCACATCATTGCGTCAGAAAAGTCTGATGCAATTATGCGCTAGTTAAGGCAGCACTTGTGCTTCTGCCCACGACACGCCCACCTTGTCCTTGTCTGACAGCACAGGCGGCTGTTGCAGGCCCCAGTCAATGGCCAGCGTCGGGTCGTCCCAGCGGATGCAGCGGTCAGCCTGGGGATTGTAGTAGTCGGTGGTCTTGTACAGAAACTCCGCCGAATCGCCCATCACCGCAAAGCCATGGGCAAAGCCTGCTGGGATCCACAACTGACGATGGTTTTCCGCCGACAGGTGCACCGCCACCCACTGGCCGAATGTTGGCGAGTGCCTGCGCACGTCCACGGCCACATCGCGGATCTCGCCCTGTACCACGCGCACCAGCTTGCCTTGGGTATTGGCCACCTGATAATGCAGCCCACGCAGCACGCCCCGGCCGGAGCGCGAGTGGTTGTCCTGGACGAACTCGACCTCGGCGCCGGTCAGCCGGGCAAACTCGCGGGCGTTGAAGGACTCGAAAAAAAAACCTCGGCTGTCGCCGAAGATCTTGGGTTCGATGATCAGCACTTCGGGGAGGGCAGTGGCTATCACGTTCATCGGGAAACACTCTGCAGGCTATGCGTTATGACCCTAGCTGGCAGACGCGTGCTTGTCCTGTCCAGAAGAGCGCCCGACAACGGTCTGAACACTGCTAGGGTTAGGTTGCGCACGACGAGCGTCACGTATTTGCCGATTATTATCGAAATATAATCCGTATATTATGCGCCTTCTCGAACGCTATTCTGTTTAAAGATGGATTTATATCGGTTATAAACGCTTTTTACGCCCACACCCTTCCGGGCAGGGCCATGACAGAGGTCAACGATGAAAACCCTCACTTCCACGCCACGTGCCGATGGTTTCCACATGCCCGCCGAATGGGCCCCGCAAACCCAGGTCTGGATGGTCTGGCCAGAGCGGCCGGATAACTGGCGACTGGGCGGTAAGCCGGCGCAGGCGGCCCATGTCACCTTGGCCAAGGCGATCGCGCGCTTCGAGCCGGTCACCGTGGGCGTCTCGGCGGGCCAGTATGAAAACGCGCGTCGCCTGCTGGACCAGCCCAATATCCGGGTCGTTGAACTGGGCAGCGACGATGCCTGGGTGCGTGACACCGGCCCCACCTTCGTGGTCAACGACAACGGCGAAGTGCGTGGCGTGGACTGGGATTTCAACGCCTGGGGTGGCTTCGAGGGTGGACTGTATGCACCGTGGAACCGGGACGAGGCATTGGCTGGCAAGGTGCTGGAGATGGAGCGCTGCCAGCGTTATCGCACCGAAGGGTTCGTGCTCGAAGGCGGCTCGATCCATGTGGACGGCGAAGGCACGGTGATCACCACCGAAGAGTGCCTGTTGAACCACAACCGTAATCCGCACCTGAACCGCGAGCAGATCGAAACCGTGCTGCGCGACAACCTCGCGGTCGATACCGTGGTGTGGCTGCCGGACGGCCTGTACAACGACGAGACCGATGGCCATGTCGACAACTTCTGCTGTTACGTGCGCCCTGGCGAAGTGTTACTGGCCTGGACAGATGACGTGAACGACCCCAACTACGCGCGCTGCCACGCGGCCATGGAAGTGCTGCAGACCACCCGCGACGCCAAGGGGCGGGCCTTCGTCGTGCACAAGATGCCGATTCCCGGGCCGCTGTACGCCACCGAAGAAGAATGTGCCGGCGTCGACCAGGTGTCGGGCAGCCAGGAGCGTGACCCTTCGGTGCGTCTGGCAGGCTCGTACGTCAACTTCCTGATCGTTAACGGCGGCATCATCGCGCCGAGCTTCGACGACCCGGCCGATGCCGAGGCCAAGGCCATACTGTCGAGCATCTTCCCTGATCACGAGGTGGTGATGATCCCTGGACGGGAATTGCTGTTGGGTGGCGGTAACATCCATTGCCTGACCCAGCAGCAGCCGGCGCCTGTGCACCGTTGATGGTTCGTGGCGCGGGGTGAGGACGAGCACGCGCACAACCGCCCGGCGACGCCTGGCACCTGCAGTGGCATAGCTTTTGTATTGTTTTTCAAACAGATAGCCTGATGTAACCGGGTTACCTGCTTGTAACACTACTTGCGTAGGTTAGCTGCTCACGGGCCAGGAGTACGTGTAGAAATGAATGCAGCAAGTGAGTCGGCATTGCGCCCATTGGCAATAGACCAAGCATCGCTCGAGCGTTTGGCGACGTGGTTGAAGCACCATGGAAGCAGCAGGGTCAGGACGACCGACCCACGACGGCTACTTGCCGGGCGTTACCCTGAAGGACTGATCAGCGAGGCGGAGTTTCATGCGTTGATGGCGGTGTGGCGTTAGCCGCGACCCAACGTTGCTCAAACCCTGTACCACACTGGCAGGGGCAGCCCCGCAAAGGCTGCCCCTGCTGACGTTCAGAAGCTGTAGGTGCCTGTGACGACCAGGCTGCGGGGGTCGCCGACCTGGATCTGCGCTGCACTGGTCGCCGAACTGTAGTATGTCCGGTCGGCAATGTTGCTCAGCGCCGCCCGCACATCCCACGCCTGGGTGCGGTACCCGGCCAGCGCATCCCAGCGGCCATAACCTGGCAGCACCGTGGTGTTCTGGTTGTCGGCATACCGCTGACCGACCAGCGTCAGGCCTGTTTCGGCGTACCAGCCCAGTTCTGGCTTCCAGGTGACGAACAGGCTGGCGTTACGCTTGGCCACGTCATTGATCCGGTTACCTTGCTGGCCGTTGTTGTCCTTGACGATGGTGGCATCCTGCAAGCCAACCCCGCCGCGCACGTACCAGTTGCCGATCACATTGCCCGTGGCGGTCAACTCGATGCCGCGCGAGCGCTGAAGGCCGCTGAGCAAGGTGATTTCCGGATTAAGCGGGTCGCGGGTACGACGGTTGTAAAGCTCCAGTTCATAGACCGCCAGGGTGGTGGTCAGGCGCTGGTCGAACCAGTCGCTCTTCACGCCAACTTCCTTTTGCCGGGTCAGCTCGGGTGCCGTCTCGTTGCTGTTGCCCGGGGCGCCCGGCGTGATGCCGATCAGGCCACCGCCTACCGGCGAGAAGGTCTTGCTCCATGATGCGTAGAACGAGTGATCCTGCCACGGGGTGTACACGATCCCTATGCGAGGGCTGGTGGTCCGGCTGCTCTGTTTTTCGGTCAGGCTGCGCACCTTGTTGGTGGTCTCCACGTCGAATTCATCGAAGCGCACGCCTGCCAGCAGCTGCCATTGATCGTTCAGGCGAAGCTGGTCTTGCAGGTACAGGCCACGGCTTTGCACCACGGTGTGGTTGTTGCTGGACATCACCATGCGACCGTTGTGCTGCTTGCTCCGGTCAGGGTCGTACAGGTCCAGCGGCGGCACGGGCCGCCCGCCGGCGTTTGCCGCAGCCGCGGTATACAAGGTAGGGTCGCGGCGTTGGCTGCCGAACTCCAGGCCCAGCAACAGCGTGTGCCCCAGGCCTAGTGTGTCAAAGGTGCCTTCGGCTTCCAGGGTGTTGAACAGGTTGCGGGTGTTCAGGTCCTGCTGCCAGCGCTGACGCGTCACCGTGCCATTGCTGGGGTTATAGGCGGTGGGGTAGGTGTTGTCGAATTCGCTGTCGAGCTTGAACAGGCTCAGGGTGTGACGCAGTTGCCACGCATCGTTGAGCTCGTAGTTCAGGCGTGAGCGCAAGGACTGCGCCCGGTCATCGATGAAGTCACGCTGTGTATCGCCGTAGGTCGTGCTGCGGCTGACGTTCGCCGGGCGGCCATCGACGCCGGGGATACCGCGGTCCGGCGTGCGGTTGAAGCGGCTGTACTCGTATTGCACCAGCCAGTTCAGCTGCGGCGTGACCTGCCAGCTGACCGAGGGCGCGAACAGCTGGCGGCTACCGTCGATACCGTCACGGAAGCTGTTGTTGTCCTGGTTACCCATGTTCAGGCGCAGGCTGACCGTGTCGCTGGGGTCTGCGCTCAGGTCGGCATACAGGCTGCGCAGATCCTCGCTGGCTGCCCGTGCCTCCAGGGTAGAGCGACGGCCTGCCTCGGGCGCCTTGCTGATGCGGTTGACGATACCCCCCTGGCCGCCCCGCCCATACAGCACGGCCGCAGGGCCTTTGAGCACATCGACCCGTTCGATGCTGTGCAGGTCGCGGATGTACTGGCTGTCATCGCGCACGCCGTCCAGATAGAAGTCATTGCCGGCTTCGAAGCCGCGAATGCGTACGCTGTCGAAGCGCGTGTCGGCACCACTGCTGACGTTGGGGATACCCTCGAGCGCTTTGCCCAGCGTGTCGCTGCCGTAGTCCAGCACCTGCGACGTCTTTACCGTATCCACCGCCTGCGGCACGGAGCGCACGGCAGTGGCGGTTCGAGTCGCGGTACCGACCTCACGCACCCGCGGGTTGTCTTTTTCCCGCTCGCTTTCGGCGGTGACGGACAGCTCAGGTAGGGTGGTGGTGGCAGCGCTTGTGGGGCTGGCAGCCAGCAGGCATGAAATGGAGAGCGTGATAGGAGCGAGGCGAGAAGGGGCAGGCATGGCGCACGTTTGACCGAGCAATAATGAAGGTGCGAATGATAATGGGTGCTATTTACTAATGCTCGCCTATTCTGAGCCCTGGATTTTTACGTTTGTATCACTTTGTAACTAATTACGAAGGCCTGCCAAGGGAACTTGTCGCTGTGATCAGGAAGAGTTTTCCATATCAAGAAGGAATATCCTCCTACAGCTTTAGTTCTAAAGAAAATGCCTCATGAGCGCTCGGTTTTTAGTTATATCAACCTGAATTTCACGTTTTTTTGACATTTGTAATCGCACGCCGCTAGGATTCGGCCACGCCTGCTGGCCAATCCGTTTGGCCATGCTGTTGCCAGGCCGGCCGCGTTTACCGGCAAAGGGGCTTTTGGCAGAACCTGCATAGCGTCGAACCTACGAAGGGGCGTTGGTTCATGGCGTCATTACGCAGCGCGTTTTCGATCAAGAAATAAGGAAAATAACATGTTGAATACCAGGATCAGCCTGGTCGCCCTGGCGATGATCGCCGCGACCCAGGCCCAGGCCAATGACCAGGCCGCCAGCAACGGCTTCATCGAGGACAGCCACGCCAACGTCCTTCTGCGCAACGCCTACATCAACCGTGACAAGAAGCACGGCACCGATGACCAGATCGAGTGGGGCCAGGCATTCATCGGTAACTTCTCGTCCGGCTTCACCCAGGGCACCGTCGGGGTCGGCGTCGATGCATTCGGCCTGTACGCCTTGCGCCTGGACGGCGGCAAGGGCCACAACGGTGGCGGCGGCGTCGACTTCTTCAAGCCGCACGACACCACCAACGCCGATGGCAATGCCCGTTCGCCGCACAACCTGGCCCGTGCCGGTGCCGCCGTGAAGTTCCGCATTTCCAACACCGTGCTCAAGTACGGTGACCAGATGCCCGCCCTGCCAGTGCTCCAGTACGACGATGCGCGCCTGCTGCCGGAAAGCTTCACCGGCACCCTGATCACCTCCAAGGAAATCGAAGGCCTGGAGCTGAACGCCGGTCGCTTCACCCAGGAAGCGCGCAAGAGCGCCGAACGTCGCGATGGCGGTGGTCTGAAGTCGATCAACGTGTTGGGCGGTAGCTACAAGTTCAACGACAACTTCACCGCGTCGCTGTACACCGCCGACACCGAAGACGTGATGAAGAAGCACTACCTGGGCTTGAACTACGTCTACGCCATTGCCGAGAACCAGTCCCTGACCCTGGACTTCAACGGCTACAAGTCGAGCATCGACAACAAGTACGTGCGTGAAGCGGGCCTGAACGGCGACTCGAACACCATCTGGAGCCTGGCCGCCACCTACGCCTACGGCGCCCACTCGTTTACCCTCGCTCACCAGCGCAGCACTGGCAGCACCGGCTACAACTACGGCTGGTATCAGAACCAGGGCGGCGTGGGTGACGGTGGCTCGACCATCTTCCTGGCCAACTCCTACTGGTCCGACTTCAATGCCGAGGACGAGCGTTCCTGGCAGCTGGGCTATGGCCTGGACTTCGGTGCCTACGGCATCCCTGGCCTGACCTACAAGCTGGCCTACGTGGTGGGTGACAACATCAACACCCGCAATGTCGCCAACCCACAGGGCTTCGGCGAAGGCAAGGAGCGCGAGATCTTCAACCAGATCCGCTACGTGGTACAGGAAGGCCCTGCCAAGGACCTGTCGGTCAAGCTGCGCAGCTCGTTCCTGCGTACCAACAATGCCGTGCGCCAGAACGGTTACAACGACGACGGCAACGAAGTCCGCGTATTCGTCGAGTACCCGATCAGCATCTTCTGATCCGGTCACCCACGCAGGCCACCTTCGCACCGCGTGCGCCGCTGGCCTGAGCCTACGGGCTGCCCGTCTCTAGACAGGCAGCTCAAGGGTCACGCGCAACCCGCCCCCCTCACGGTTGCGCACCCGCAATGCCCCCCCATGGCTGGTCATGATTCGCTCGACGATACTCAGCCCCAGCCCATACCCGCCGGATGCCTGGTTACGCGAGCTCTCGCCCCGTACGAACGGTTCGGTGACGGTCGCCAGCAGGTGCGGCGCAATGCCTGGGCCTCGATCCTCGACGTGAACCAGCACCCGTGCCCCTACGCGCTCCACCGACACACTCACCTGACTGGCATAACGCAATGCATTGACCAGCAGGTTTTGCAGGCAACGCTGCACCATCAGGGCATCGACGCTCACCACGCCGCCATGGCCGTGCACGGGTATGGGTTCGTCGGCAGTGGCCAGCTCGGCGCACTGGCGTATCACCAGGCGATCCATGTCGACCGGTTGCAGGTTTTGCTGTTCGCCCGCACGCAGGTAGTCCAGCACCTGGCCGATCATGTCGTCCATCTGGGCGATGTTCTGCCGTAAGCGCTGCCGGTGTTCGTCGTCGGGCATGCGTTCCAGGCGCAGGCGCATGCGCGTCAGCGGGGTGCGCAGGTCATGGGAGACAGCAGCGAGAAAGTAAGCCTTGTCGTTGACCATGGCGATCAGACGCTGCTGCATGGCGTTGAAGGCTTGCGCGGCCTGACGAACCTCATCGGGACCATCGAGCGCCAGCGGCGGTTGTTGAAGGTTGCTGCCCAGCGCCAGCGCCGCATCCGCCAGGCGGCGTAGCGGACGCAGGCACAGGCGCACGGCAATCAGGCATACCACCAGCACGGCGACAATGCGCAACGCGTACACCCGCAGCAGGTAGTCACTGATCAGCAGCCAGGCGGATTCACCGCTCCAGCCCTGCAGTTCCTGCCCGTCGATGGTCAGCCAATGCCCGTCTGCCAACGGCACCGCAAACTGAAGATGGGCCTGGGCGGTGCGCAGCCCGAACAGGCTGCGCCAGACGATCGGCTGGCCCAGTTCGTCGGTCAACTGCACCTTCATCAAGCGCACCTGCGGCTCATGGCCAAGCTCGTATTTCAGTGCCTGATGAAGCAGCAACTCGACCCGCTTGCGCCTGCGCCGTTCGTCCTGCTGCAGTACGGGCAGCTGCTCGGCGCAGCGCAACTGGTAATGGGCCGGCACCTTGAGCACGCCGGCATGACAGCTGGCCTGCTGGATGAGCGGTGCACTGCGCGCCGCAATCAAGCGCACGGGGGCCTCGAACACCTGGGCGAAGCGCACATCGAACCAGATGCTGCTGGACATCAACTGAATGGCCAGGGTGCCGCCCACCATGATCAGCATCAGCTGCCCGAACAGCGTGCGCGGCCACAGTCGGCGAGCCCAGCGCATGTCAGGCCGTGGCCTGGGTCTGAGCAATGCTCAGCAGATAACCTTCGTTGCGGATGGTGAGGATCTGCGCCACATCGCCAGGCGCATGGCGCAGATGCTGGCGCAGGCGGCTGACGCACATGTCGACCGAGCGATCGTCCGGCAGGTGGTCGCGGCTGAAGGCACTACGTGTCAACTGGTCGCGAGACACCACACGGTTGTTGGCTTCGAGCAGTTCGCGCAGCACCCGATAATCGGAGCGCGGCAAGGTCAAGGTCTGCCCGTCGGGGCGGGTCAGCAGGCGCTTGATATGTTCCAGGCGAAAACCTGCAAAGACATGGGCTTGGACCTGGGTTGGCTCCTGTACGGCAGCCTCCAGCCGATGGGGCCTGCGCAGCACGGCCTTGATCCTGGCAATGAGCTCCCGGGGTTCGAAAGGCTTGGCCAGGTAATCGTCGGCCCCTACTTCCAGGCCAATGATGCGGTCCAGTGCACTGCCCTTGGCCGACAGCATGATCACCGCCAACCCCGGCAGGGCCTGCAACTGACGGCACAGGCTCAGGCCATCTTCACCGGGCAGCATCAGGTCCAGCACCACAAGGTCCACCTTTTGCCGCGCCAGGTGCTCGTGCATCTGCTTGCCGTCGGCCGCCGCCAGTACGACGTAGCCTGCATCGGTCAGGTAATCGCACAGCAGCTCGCGAATCTCGTCGTCGTCATCAACAACCAGCAGGGTTGTGCTCATCTGAAAAAACACCTGTGAGGCGGGCGTCGTCAACGCCCGTTACGTTGCATTACATCCCCGTACATGTCGGGTGTAGAGCCCGGAGGACTGATCCCTAGAATCCTAACAAAAAATCATCTGCAAATACGAAGCCTTCCCAAATGAATCCCTCAAGCATCGCCAACACCTTCACCGCGTTCACCTGTGGCGGCACCCGCCTCAAGCCAATTGCCTTCTTCGTCGGCCTCGCCATCAGCGGTGGCGTCATGGCCGCCGACAGCGCACCTCTGGTGCTCGATGCCACGCAAATCGAAGACAGTGCCCTGCTGCCCCAGGACGATGCCGGCCAGCTGGGCTACACCGTCGAACGCACGCGCAGCTCCACCGGCCTGGCGCTGACCCCACGGCAAACGCCACAGTCGGTCACCACCATCACCCGCCAGCAGATGGATGACCGCGCCATCCACAGCATCGAGCAGGCGCTGGAAACCACCCCCGGGGTAACCGCCAGCAAATCCGAAGTGGGCGGACGCACCGATTACCGCGCCCGTGGCTATTCCATCACCAACTGGAAAATCGACGGCCTGCAGGCACCCGGCGCGTCCGACTTCAGCGGTAGCGGCAACGCCCTGAACATGGACCTGTACGAGCGCATCGACATCGTGCGCGGTGCCAACGGCCTGCTCGGCGGAACCGGTGACCCGTCCGCTACCATCGACCTGATTCGCAAGGCGCCCACCCGCACCTTCGGCGGCAGCGCCTATGCCACCTACGGCAGCTGGGACAAACGCCGCCTGGGCGCCGACCTGAACCTGCCGCTGTCCGAAGACGGCCGCCTGCGCTCGCGTTTCGTGGTGACCCAGCAGGACGCCAACTCGTTCCGCGACTACCAGTCCGACCGTTCACGCGCGGCCCTGGCCAACTTCGAGTTCGACCTGGACGACGCCACCACCCTAGGTGCCGGCTATCAGTACGAGTACAACAAGGTGGTGGGCGGTGGCTGGGGCGCGAACATCCCCATCTGGTACCGCGACGGCAGCAAGACCGACCTGCCACGCAGCTCCAACCTGGTACCGAGCTGGAGCTTTGGCGAGTACACCACCCGCACCGCCTTCGGCTCGCTGGTGCACCGCTTCGACAACGACTGGTCGCTGGACCTGAAGGCATCCCAGAGCACGACCGATGCCCTCAACCACCGAGGCCTGGGCAAGGTCAACTCGGCAGGGCGCGGCCGGTTCGGCGGCTACTGGAATCAGGACGGCAGCGGCGCAGTGCTCAACGGCCTGCACAGCTCGAGCGACACCACCCAGCAGTCGGCGCAGATCGACCTGTCCGGCCCGTTCCAGTTGTTTGGCCGTACGCACCAGGCCATGGTCGGCTACAACGACAGCCGTAGCGTGCAGTGGTCCCCGGAATACCGCTGCAGCATGGTCGGTGGCGGCAAGGCCACCGATCCAGTGGTGGGCTGCTTGTTCCGCGCCAACAATGGCCTGCCCATCAGCGACTGGCGCAATGGCGTGGACGGGGACTATGCCATGCTGGCTTCGCAGACCGGCAAGCACAGCAAGACCACCACCCGCCTGCAGGGCATGTACGCCGCGACCCGCCTGAGCATCACCGACCCACTGTCGGTGATCCTGGGCGTGCGCACCACCGACTACTCGGCCATCACCCGCAGCGTGGATGCCGTGCGCACCAGCCAGGAAGAAAACGGCGTTGTGACTCCCTACCTGGGCGCGGTCTACGACCTCAACGACACCTACTCGCTGTACGCCAGCTACACCGACATCTTCAACCCGCAAACCCAGGAAACCAGTGCCGGCAGCCGGGTCGAGCCGATCCGTGGGCAAAGCTACGAGACGGGCATCAAAGGCGCCTGGTTCGACGGTCGCCTGAACGCCTCTGCGGCGTACTTCCGCACCAAGCAGGAAAACAAGGCCGTGCTGGACGGCGGCCTGTCGACCCCGACCGGTGGCGATGCCTACAAAGCAGGCTCAGGCCAGGAAACCGACGGTATCGACCTGGAAATCGCAGGCGCCCTGACCCCGGACTGGAACGTGTACGCCGGCTACACCTACCTGCACTTCCGCCGCGTCGACAGCGACGGGCGCAGCGACCCTTCGCACCTGTTCAAGGCCTCCACCACCTACCACCTCAGCGGCCCACTCGACCGCCTGACGGTCGGCGCCGGCGTTACCGCGCAGTCCAATATCCGCGCCCTTTCCAGCCCGGCGGGCCAGCCCGTCAACGGCGTGAGCAGTGGTGCCACCGACGTGAACTGGTCCGGCTACGCCATCTGGAACGCCATGGCCAAGTACCAGGTGACCGACGACACCAGCGTGACCCTCAATGCCAACAACCTCTTCGACAAGCACTACTACACCCGCTACGGGTTCTATGCAGGGGCCGTTTACGGTGACCCGCGCAGCTTGTCGCTGACCGTCAACACCACCTTCTGATCCACGTTGCAAGCACGAACACCTCACCCGCGCCCGGCGGATGAGGTGGTTCATGCAGGGCTGAGGGCGTGGTCAGAGGGTGGGGGGCTTCGCGTTATCCACAGCGGGCGGCTCGAACCTGTCATCGAAGCTGTCCCAGTCCTCGCCGAACAGCTCCATCGGGTGCATGGTCCGGTCGGCACCATTGCCGCACGCCAGCGCCTTGGCTGGGCAATACAGATCGCAGCCCCAGCAAATGCGCTCGGGGTGGCTGGGGTGCTTCGGGAATTTCTTGGCCATGAGGTGCCTCCGGCAGGCGGTACATGACCTGAGCCTAACCTTCGCAGCGCTATTCGAGTTGACCGAAGTCAAACACCAGCCAATGGCATCCTGATCATCGCCTGACCGTCTGTCCCCAGAAAATTGGCAGAAACTTCTACGTCGCTTGCCTATATAGCGTAATGTGGGCGTCCCGATCCGTGAACTGTTACAGCACAAGACCCCACTAAGTCATTAGCGGGGCGATGACGCGTCGCTCAACGGCACCTTTCTGTAGGGCTTCCCTCAACCATTCTCAGCAAGGACTTGAACGGATCGTGACAGCTCAGCATGACGTTGAACGGTATTGGGGAGAGGTATGACCCTGCAAAAACGTAACAACGTCCAGGTTGCCGGAGCCGGTGACGTGACCCTCGTTCTGTCCCATGGTTTCGGCTGCGACCAATCCATGTGGCGGCTGCTGCTCCCGCACTTTCTCGAACGCTTCCGGGTCGTGACCTACGACTTGGTCGGGGCGGGGCACTCGGACCTGAGTGCCTACAAGCACGACAAGTACTCCACGCTGTGGGGCTACGCGAGCGATCTCAACGAAATCATCGACGAATACGCCCAAGGCCCGGTCATCGTGGTCGCCCACTCGGTCAGCGCCATGATCACTGCCCTGGCCGAGCGCCAGCGGCCAGGCCGCCTGATGGGGCTGGTCATGGTGGGCGGCTCGCCCTGTTACGTCGACGACGAGGCGTACACCGGCGGCTTCACCCCCGATGAAGTGCACGACCTGCTGACCACCCTCGACGAAAACTACCTGGGTTGGTCCAGCTCCATGGCCCCCGTGCTGATGGGGACCCCCGGCCAGCCGGCCCTGGAGCAGGAACTGGCCAGCAGTTTCAGCCGCACCGACGCCCAGATCGCCCGGCACTTCGCCCGCGTGATCTTCCTGTCCGACCACCGCAAGGACGTGACAGGCCTGCAGCTGCCCACCCTGATCGTGCAATGCACCGGGGACCCCGTCGTGCCTTTAGCGGTAGGCAACTACCTGCACGCCGTCATGCCCAGCAGCCAGCTGAGCATCATCGAGAACATGGGCCATTACCCCCAGCTGAGCGCGTCAGGCGCTTGTGCGGCCGCGATGGACCAGTTCTTCACCCACCTTGGCCTCGACCATGGATAACACGGCGCTGCTGTCCACCCAGGCCTTCTTCGAGCACGCACCCTGTGCCCTGGTGGTGATGGCGCCCGACGGCACCCTGGTGCGCTGCAACCAGACACTGGCCGACTGGCTGGGGTACGACAGCGCCACCCTGCACGCGATGAGCTTCGACCAACTGCTGCCCGCCGACGGCCGCGTGTTCCTGCTGACCCACTGGGGCCCACTGCTGAACATGCAGGGGTCGATCTCCGAAGTGAAGATCGCCCTGCGCCACCGCGACGGCCGCAAGCTGCCCATGCTGCTCAGCGGCGTGCGCCGCGAAAGCGATGACGGCATTCGTTACCACCTGGCGCTGTTCAGCGCGCTCGAAAGCACCAGCAGTGGCAAGGCTGCCCTGGAAGCCATGCAACGCGCCGAAGAAATGCTGGCGCAGAAGATAGAAGCCGAAAGCGCCCTGCAGCGCGCCCAGGCTGAACTCGCCGCCGCCTACCAGGAAGTCCAGCGCCGTGCCGTCTTCTCCGAACAGATGGTCGCCATTGCCAGCCACGACCTGAAGAACCCCCTGACCGCCATCCAGATGGCCGCGTCCATGCTCAAGCGCGATCTACCAAGCGACCGTGCTCGGCGCTTGTTGGCGGGCATCGATACCTCGACCGAGCGCGCGCTGCGCATGATCGTCGACCTGCTCGACTTCGCCTCGGTCAGGCTCGGCCCCGGCATGACCATCCGCCGCGAGCCAGTGGACCTGGTGCGTGCCGTGGATTATTCGGTGAGCGAGCTGAAGGTGGCCTTCCCTGATGCACAGATTCGGCATTACGCCCGCGGTTGGCGCGTGGTGCAGGTCGACCCGGATCGGTTGCAGCAGTTGATTGGTAACCTGGTGGCCAACGCTGTCGCCTATGGCGACCTTCGCTACCCTATTACCCTGACCACAGAGTTTTCGGATGACGGGGCGGTGGTGACTGTGCATAACCATGGTGCTGCAATCGATGACGCGCTGCTGCCCACGTTGTTCGAGCCGATGACCCGAGGCAGCGATTGCCAGGACACGGTGCGGTCGGTGGGGCTGGGGTTGTTCATCGTGAAGAAGATCGCCGAGGCGCATGGGGGGAGTGTGAATATGTGCTCTGATGGGGTGTTGGGCACACGGTTTGAGGTTTGGTTGGGGTGAGGGGCCTTGGGCAGGTGCGTTCAATTCGCCGGGAATCCTAACCCGTATCTTGCGTAAGCGCCGTTCCATACGAGCAACCACCCAACACCGCATCCGGAACCGAGCGAATCCCAGGGTGGGAGCAACTGTCTTGCCC
>NZ_DIMK01000049.1:0-11225 GCF_002425525.1 Pseudomonas sp. UBA5568
AAGATCAAGATCAAGATCAAGAGCAAGAGCAAGAGCAAGAGCAAGAGCAAGAGCTGAACGGTAGCGTGGGGGTCGCGGGGATCTGCTTTACGCTAGCCACCCAACCCCCCCTCAAAAAAAACCCGGCTTCTGGGGGGGAATCCGGGTTAAGACCATTAGGAGTAGAACAAAGGTATGCGGTCCCTGAGTACCTTTATCGCCGCGTCACTCGGGGGGATGCGCCGCGCCGACCCCTTGAGTATTGCCCAGGCTACGCACAATGCCAGGCAAAATTGATCGTTTTTTAAACAGATTTGGAATACTCCAGGCCAGGCTGCCAACGATCAGGATCACCCGCACACCACCGAAAACAGAGGTGACCACGGATGATCCGTGCAATTTCGCGCAAGTTAGGCATAATAATCCGCTTCGATCGTCAGCCAGTCCTTCCCATGCAGAAAGAACCTCGTAAGGTCCGTGAGTTTCGCCGTCGCGAACAGGAAATCCTAGACACCGCACTCAAGCTGTTCCTCGAGCAAGGCGAGGACAGCGTCACCGTCGAAATGATCGCCGACGCCGTGGGTATCGGCAAAGGCACGATCTACAAGCATTTCAAGTCCAAGGCAGAGATCTACCTGCGCCTGATGCTCGACTACGAGCGCGACCTCAATGAGCTTCTGCATTCGGCCGATGTAGACCGCGACAAGGAAGCCCTGTCTCGTGCCTACTTCGAATTTCGCATGCGCGACCCGCAACGCTACAGGCTCTTCGATCGTCTGGAAGAGAAGGTAGTCAAGGGTAACCAGGTGCCGGAAATGGTCGAGCAACTGCATAGCATTCGCGCCTCCAACTTCGACCGCCTCACGCAACTGATCAAAGGCCGCATCAGTGAGGGCAAGCTTGAAGATGTACCCCCTTATTTCCACTATTGTGCCGCCTGGGCATTGGTCCATGGGGCGGTAGCGCTCTATCACTCCCCGTTCTGGAGCAATGTGCTGGAAGATCAAGAAGGCTTCTTCCAGTTCCTGATGGACATCGGCGTACGCATGGGCAACAAACGCAAGCGCGACCCCGACCCAGCCAGCTGAGTCAGCACCGGCCCA
The DNA here is from genome assembly GCF_002425525.1 of Pseudomonas sp. UBA5568. Classification (NCBI taxonomy): domain Bacteria; kingdom Pseudomonadati; phylum Pseudomonadota; class Gammaproteobacteria; order Pseudomonadales; family Pseudomonadaceae; genus Pseudomonas; species Pseudomonas sp. UBA5568. The sequence goes on from NZ_DIMK01000049.1 coordinate 1,083, forward strand.
GGCGTGTGGCCAACCCAAAACTGGCGCAAAAGCTGCATTCGTCAGCCATTCGCCGGCTTTTTTGACGCCGGCCCTTGGAGGAATGATGCGGAGCCTGGTCTTGGTGCTGACGCTTGCGGCGTTGGGCGGGTGCATGAAAGTAAGTGATATGGGGGAAGGTGTTCGCTATCACATGAGCGATGCCGGCCTGCTGGATCACAGCGATACCCGTCGTACGCTGTCGATCCGACTGCAGCCCGATTCCTTTATCTTCATTGGGCAAGGTGCATTCGTGCCGCCCGGTAAAGGCCCGGTCCCGCAGCAGAATGCGGTGGCCGAAGAGGCCTTCAAAAGCTTCGTTGAGTATTTCCCGATGCTACGCCGTGCCGAGGCACCGCTGGGCCTGGAAGAGGCCATTGCGCAGGCACGCTCATTTGGGGCCGATTACGTGCTCTATACCCGTTTCGCTCGTACCGATGACCGCATTGGCAATGGGGACGAGTGGTACGACGAACAGGCCGTGGACCGACTGGGTTGGGATAGCGGCGTGGTACAGATGATGCTCATCGAAACCAGTACCCGCTACCTGATAGACACGGTCCGTATCAAAAGCCGTGGCGGTTTGTTGACGTTCCACGACCAGACGCCCAGGGATTTGCTTGCTGCGCCCATGCGCGAGTACGCTCGTAGCCTTCTTGGCATGAGTCGATGAGGCACTGCGATGAATGAGACGGGCAAGGCCAACGACCTGCTGACACAGCTTCCAACGTCCAAGGGCTTGCCGCCTGTGCACCTCTGGAATCCCGATTTCTGCGGCAACATCGACATGCGTATCGCACGGGACGGAACGTGGTATTACTTGGGCACGCCTATCGGCCGCAAGCCGATGGTGAAGCTCTTTTCTTCGATCATCCGCCGCGACGGTGATGATTACTTTCTGGTAACGCCAGTCGAGAAGGTCGGCATCAAAGTCGACGATGCACCGTTCGTTGCCGTGGCCCTGGAAGTGACGGGGGAGGGGGAGCAGCAGGTGTTACGCTTCACCAACAATGTGGATGATCAGGTCGAAGCAGGGCCTGACCATCCGCTGCGGGTGGTGACTGACCCCGTCACCCAGGCGCCTTCGCCTTATGTGCTGATGCGCAGCAATCTTGAGGCGTTGATTCACCGTAATGTCTTCTATCAGTTGGTCGAGTTGGCCGTTGCGCGGCAAATCGCAGATCAGCAATGGCTGGGCGTGTGGAGCCGGGGTGAGTTCTATCCCATAGGGCAGGTGGATTATCCCTGAGTCACGCTTCACCGCACTTCACTGGGGCATGAAGACCGTGTGGAAGGTGGTTGATAACTAGCGCTCAAAACGTACGGTAATGGCTCAACCTCACGGTTTTACACCGTGAGGAACCTCGCCATGGGCCTGCAGATTCTGACCCCACCCGTCGAATCCCAGCTACGCGCCATCGCTGCTCCACTTGTAGCAGCCTGTCCTGATATGCGCCAGTTGGCCCGCGACACAGCTGTTGGGTTGTTGAGCAAACACAACTTGTCACACCTTGACCCTGACCAGGTCTACCTCAACCGTTTCGAAACCGCCCAGAGCAGCCCTCGCACCTTCAGTGGGTGGCAGCACCTGGACCCGCCTGTCCAATCCTTCACACTGCCGCAGTTGGTCATGCACCGTTTCGACGTCCATGACCAGGATAACAGCGACCTGCTCAGTTACCTGACCGGCTTTTACAGTAATGGCCCTGGCCCCGGTTTTTATGACGAGCACAATGAGATCCGTCTGGAGCCCCAGGCTGTGCTCGAGGATTTCTGGCAAATCGACTTCAGTACCCAATTTCACCATCGGCTTCAGGCGTTTTGGCAAGAACATGCTGAGCACTATCGTGTACTGGCGAAAGTCAACTTCCTCGCCAAGGTGATCGAAATTTGCGCGGCCGACAGCAGCACGGCGCTGGCCCAGCATGTTCGCCGCGTCGCCACTGCGCTGACAGGTCTTGATATTGCATCACCCACGTTGGAGCAACTTCAGGCGGTTGTACCGCCGGCCGCGGGTTATCGCGTGTGTACCTTCGACATTGGCGGGCACATTGCGAGCGACTTTCTGCGCATTGTGCTGGAGGATGGTTCGCAACTGCTGTACACCCCAGGTGAAACGAACGCACTGCATCTTTTCCCAACGCGTAAGGACCTCTACTGGTGGGTGTTGAACAATACCAACGAAGCCGAAAACCGGGCGCGCTTCGTGGCGCACTTTCCGTTGTCCAGCCGTGCCCAAAAAGATGATCGCCTTGGCCTCAATCACCTGATCGATCTACTGTTCTTCAATTGGGGCGGTGATGATCACGAGTGCCTCAATCAGCTCGATGCCACCCTGCCGGGCGATGCGTTCAGTCACCTGCGCGACGCCGCGCGCCAGCGCATGACCGACGACGCACAGTTCGCCCTGCGCAGCAACGCGGACCTGCGCAAACAGCTGTGGATCGGCTATCTCAAGGCGTTCGGTCAAGTAGCAGGGCCCATGGCAGCTGTCGACTGGCCGATCGCACTGGTTGTGGTCGGCGCAGGGCTTGCCGATATGGGGCTGAACATCGACCAGGCTGTCAACGGTCATACCACGAGCGAGCGGCAGGCCGGTGTGACCGGCGCGATCTTGGCGGCCATCGACACCTTGTTCAACGCCGCCATGCTAGCCGGTGCCGTAGGTGCAGGCGCCGAGGAAACGCTGATTGATCCACAGGTGCCTGAGGGCAGCACCCTGGCCGTTGAGCAAGAGGAGGCGGCCCCGGCGACACCCGCCGAAATTGAAGCCTGGGTCCCTGAGCCGTTCCGCCCGGTTGGCCATGAAGACCTGCTGGCACCTTTTGAAACCAACATCATCCTCAGCGCCCAGTCTGGGAGTGGCGGGCAGGAGGGTATCTATCTGCAGGATGGCAAGTTCTATGCGCTGATTGACCAGCAACCCTTCGAGGTCCGTTATGTGCAGCAGATGGGCGGCTGGGTGGTCATCGACCCGCAGAATCCGTACTCGTTCTATCGCAACGTGCCCATCCATATGACAGCGGACGGCCAGTGGCAACCTCTACAGCGCTCAGGCTTACAGGGTGGCGGATTGCCACGCAAGTTGCTTGGGGCCTGGGGGCGGCCAAGCAACGCAGCTGCTGTGCAGGCCCTGCCCGAAATGCCCTACGAGATTCCGCGTGAAACCCGTCCTCTGCTTGAGCATGCCGCCAATGCCCCGGTAGATGAACGCGCGCTAAGTGGAATCATGAGCAGCTTCGATGCTCAGGTAGAAGCGAGCTACCAGGCATTCCGTGCCAGCCGCGACGCACTTGCCACCGACGCCGTTGCCTATCTCGAAAATGTCATACCGCCCGCGCGGCCCGCAATAACGGCTATGCCTCGTGACGCCAGTGCCAAGCTGATCATCCGCAGCCTCTACCAGAACAGTGAAGGGCTGGTCATCGGTGAAAGCCATTCAGGGCTGGGCAGCAAGCAGTTTCTGATAGACAACATGCCTCTGCTCAAGCGCGAAAAGATCAAGGTGCTCTACCTGGAGCATTTCATGACCGACTTTCATCAGGCCGACCTCGATGTGTTCAAATGCTCGGGCAAGATGCCCGCTCGGTTGAGCACCTATGTGAATAATCTGGATGAAGGTCATGGGGTCGATCTGGCAGGCCGCTACTCGTTTCGCAACGTGCTGATTGCGGCGCAGAAGTCCGGCATCCGTATCCAGTCCATCGACTGCATGGCCAGCTACCGCCAGGCCTGGGACAACCCGCCATCGGCGGTGATCAGGCAGCAAATGATGAACTTCTACGCCCATGAAATCATCGAGGCGGACCAGGCGGTCCGAGGCCCAAGCCGGTGGGTTGCGCTGGTGGGAAATAGCCACGCCAGCGACTTTGAAGGCGTGCGCGGCGTAAGCGAACTTCAGGGCGCAATCAGTTTGCGCGTCGAGGACATTGAGGTAGGTATGCCCGGCGGTATCGGTGCCGACCCTGGGCTGGCGGCCATTGATTACGTCATGGAGGTACGCCGGGTCAAAAGCGATCTTCGCCTGCAAGTACCGATTAAAGCGGCGAAGCCGGTCGGTGAGGAAGTGGCGGCCATGCTCAAGCATAACGGTGCATTCACGTTCGAGAGCACCGATGGCCAGTTGCAGTTGGTGCATCGCAGCCGCACGGGTGGGTTGGTGTACACGCCCATCGTCCAGGAAGGTGAACGTTTTTATATCCAGCGGCCCGAGTGGCCATGGGTCAGTGAGCGACGGCTAGCAAGCCTGCGAGAGATACGTACCCTGCTGGAGCATCATGGGTTGCAGTATGTGTTGACGAGATGAGTCGATGCGCGGGAGGCGTGCATTTGGCCTACGCCTCATGGAGCGCCTGAACGGCACCCATGCCATGCGGATCATGCGATGAGCACTGACCTGGGCAAAAGACACGGGCATATCCACAGCGGGCACAAAAAAGCCGCTTTGGGTATGTCTGTTTGACAACATCCCTCAAAGCGGCGTTTTTGGATTATTTTCAAAACCCTGTGAAGGATCTTGATTATCTGGCTCCGCGACCTGGACTCGAACCAGGGACCCAATGATTAACAGTCATTTGCTCTACCGACTGAGCTATCGCGGAATGTGCACGTATCTTACTCAACAGCAGGGGTAAGTCAAGTCACCCCTGCGAAATCAATCAGTTACAGCACTTCAACGATGGCTTTGGTCACGACGTGGATATTGTTCTGGTTCAGCGCAGCCACGGCTATGCGGCCAGTGTCCAGCGCGTAGATGCCGAACTCGTTCTTCAGCCGAGCCACTTGCTCCACGGTCAGGCCCGAGTAGGAGAACATGCCGACCTGGCGACCCACGAAGCTGAAGTCGCGCTTGGCACCGTAATGAGCCAGCAACTCGACCATCTGCTTGCGCATGCCATGAATGCGCTCGCGCATTTCTGCCAGCTCGGTTTCCCACATCTGCCGCAGCTCTGCGCTGTTGAGCACCGTCGCCACGATGGTGGCGCCATGGGTGGGGGGGTTGGAGTAGGTGGTACGAATAACCCGCTTGACCTGGGACAGCACGCGCGTGCTTTCGTCTTTGGAGGCCGTCACGATCGACAGGGCGCCCACGCGCTCACCGTACAAGGAGAACGATTTGGAGAACGAGCTGGAGACGAAGAACTCAAGGCCCGACTCGGCAAACAGGCGTACGGCAAAGGCGTCCTCGTCGATGCCGTCTCCAAAGCCCTGGTAGGCCATGTCCAGGAAGGGCACATGACCTTTGGTCTTGACCACTTGCAGGACGTTCTTCCAGTCTTCCAGGTCCAGGTCCACCCCGGTCGGGTTATGGCAGCAGGCATGCAACACGACGATGGAGCCTGCGGGCAACGCCTCGAGGTCTTCGAGCATGCCTGCCCGATTGACGCCGTTGGTCGGGGCGTCATAGTACCGATAGGTATGAACCGGGAAGCCCGCTGATTCGAACAGCGCACGGTGGTTTTCCCAGCTCGGGTCGCTGATGGCTACCACGGCCTCGGGGGATACACGCTTGAGGAAGTCGGCGCCGATCTTCAGTGCGCCCGTACCGCCCACTGCCTGGACAGTCACAACCCGGCCATCGGACAGCAACGGGGACTGGGCACCGAACAGCAGTTTCTGCACCGCTTGGTCATAGGTCGCGATGCCGTCGATCGGCAGGTAGCCACGCGAGGCATGCTGGGCGGCACGCTGGGTCTCGGCTTCGATCACCGCCCGCAGCAGCGGAATGCGGCCTTCCTCATTGCAGTAGACGCCCACCCCCAGGTTCACCTTGTCGGTGCGTGGGTCGGCATTGAATGCTTCGTTGAGGCCCAGGATGGGGTCGCGGGGTGCCAGCTCGACAGCGGAAAACAGGCTCATTGTTACCTTGGCTCGGATAGGAGTGTAAGGGGAGGTATCCGCTCCAGCCGAATGCACTGAAGCGGGGCACAAACGGGGAGTCAGTATAGTGATCCGGTACGGTCACGGCGACACTGCGACGCCGCTTTTACGACTATTTGCGCAAAAAATTTTCGACCCTTGCGGCCTTTGCCCTGTCCACCGTAACACGGGGTCACCGTTGGGCCTTCAAAGCGTCCCCCGGCGTGCCCATTTGGGTATAGACTACTGGCTAAATTTACAGTGCAGCACCGCGAGGTTCGACATGTCCGAGTTCCAGCTCGTTACCCGGTTCCAGCCAGCAGGCGATCAACCAGAGGCCATTCGGCAAATGGTCGAGGGCATCGAGGCGGGGTTGGCGCACCAGACTCTGCTGGGGGTGACCGGCTCTGGCAAGACCTTCAGCATCGCCAACGTCATCCAGCAGGTGCAGCGCCCCACGTTGGTCCTGGCACCGAACAAGACGCTGGCGGCGCAGTTGTACGGCGAGTTCAAGGCATTCTTCCCCAACAATGCGGTGGAGTACTTCGTTTCCTACTACGACTACTATCAACCCGAAGCCTATGTGCCCTCATCGGACACCTTCATCGAGAAGGATGCCTCGATCAACGACCATATCGAGCAGATGCGCCTTTCGGCGACCAAGGCGCTGCTCGAGCGGCGCGATGCGATCATCGTCACCACCGTGTCCTGCATCTATGGCCTGGGCAGTCCTGAAACCTACCTCAAGATGGTGTTGCACATCGACCGTGGCGACAAGCTCGACCAGCGCGCGTTGCTACGCCGACTGGCCGACTTGCAGTACACCCGCAATGAAATGGATTTCGCCCGTGCCACCTTCCGAGTGCGTGGGGATGTCATCGACATCTACCCGGCCGAATCGGACCTTGAAGCCATACGCGTCGAGCTGTTCGACGACGAGGTGGAAAACATTGCCGCGTTCGATCCGCTGACAGGCGAAATCCTGCGCAAGTTGCCAAGGTTCACGTTCTACCCCAAGAGCCACTACGTGACGCCGCGAGAAACGCTGCTTCAGGCGGTTGAGGGTATCAAGGAAGAGTTGGCCGACCGGCTTGAGTACCTGCACAAGGCCAACAAGCTCGTGGAGGCTCAGCGTCTTGAGCAGCGTACCCGCTTTGACCTGGAAATGATCATGGAGCTGGGTTACTGCAACGGTATCGAAAACTACTCACGCTACTTGTCCGGTCGTCCTGCCGGTGCGCCCCCACCTACGCTGTATGACTATCTGCCCGCCGACGCACTGCTGGTCATCGATGAGTCGCACGTCAGCGTTCCCCAGGTGGGCGCCATGTACAAAGGGGACCGCTCACGCAAGGAAACGCTGGTGGAGTACGGGTTTCGTCTACCGTCGGCGCTGGACAACCGCCCCATGCGCTTCGACGAGTGGGAGAGCGTCAGCCCGCAGACCATCTTCGTGTCCGCCACGCCCGGTCCTTATGAAGAGGCGCATGCTGGGCGCGTCGTCGAGCAGGTGGTGCGTCCCACTGGCCTGGTCGACCCGCAGATCGAAATACGCCCTGCGCTGACCCAGGTAGATGACCTGCTCTCGGAGATCCGCAAGCGCGTGGCCCTGGGCGAGCGGGTGCTGGCCACCACCTTGACCAAGCGCATGTCCGAGGACTTGACCGATTACCTGGCAGACCATGATGTACGGGTGCGATACCTGCACTCTGACATCGACACCGTGGAGCGGGTCGAGATCATCCGCGACTTGCGCCTGGGCACGTTCGATGTCCTGGTCGGCATCAACCTGTTGCGCGAAGGCCTGGACATGCCCGAGGTTTCGCTGGTCGCCATCCTCGATGCGGACAAGGAAGGCTTCCTGCGCTCCGAGCGTTCGCTGATCCAGACGATTGGCCGGGCTGCGCGTAACCTCAATGGTCGGGCGATTCTATATGCCGACGCCATAACCGGTTCGATGCAGCGGGCCATTGACGAGACCGAGCGACGTCGAGAAAAGCAGATCGCCTTCAACGAAGCGCACGGTATCGTGCCCAAAAGCGTGGTCAAGGACATCACCGATATCCTTGAAGGTGCGACCGTCCCGGGCGCTCGCAGCAAGAAACGCAAGGGGATGGCCAAGGCGGCAGAGGAGAGCGCGCGTTACGAGGCCGAGTTGCGCACCCCAGGCGAAATCACCAAACGCATTAAGCAGCTCGAAGACAAGATGATGCAATACGCCCGTGACCTGGAATTCGAAGCCGCCGCCCAGTTGCGTGACGAGATCACCCAGTTGCGAGATCGCCTGATCGCAAGTTGATGCCTGGCGGTCGGCATTCACAGCGCATCGATCAGGCGAGACCGCGCTGCACCCAAGCCACCCACGGTATGGCCTACCGTGGGCTCGGCATCATGGGGGCCAGCTCAGGTTCACCGCATCGCTGGAGCCCGGTGCCTGCCACCTGCTAACATCGAGGCTTTGTTTCATCTTTCGTTCGAGACTCCCATGACCACCGTACGCACGCGTATCGCGCCATCGCCTACCGGCGACCCCCATGTCGGCACCGCCTACATCGCCCTGTTCAACTACTGCTTCGCCAAACAGCACGGCGGCGAGTTCATCCTGCGCATCGAGGACACCGATCAGCTGCGCTCCACGCGCGAGTCCGAGCAGCAGATCTTCGATGCGTTGCGTTGGCTGGGCATCGAATGGAACGAGGGCCCGGACGTGGGTGGCCCACATGGTCCGTATCGGCAGAGTGAACGCGGTGAAATCTATGCCCAGTACGCCAAGCAGCTGGTCGACGCCGGCCATGCGTTCTATTGCTTCTGCACCGCCGAGGAGCTGGAGCAGATGCGCGCCGAACAGCAGGCCCGCGGCGAGACGCCTCGTTACGATGGGCGAGCGTTGCTGCTGAGCGCCGACGAAGTGCAACGCCGGCTGGACGCAGGCGAGCCCCATGTAATCCGCATGAAAGTGCCCGCCGAGGGCGTGTGCGTGGTGCCGGACATGTTGCGCGGTGACGTGGAGATCCCGTGGGATCGCATGGACATGCAGGTGTTGATGAAAAACGATGGCCTGCCCACGTACTTCCTGGCCAACGTGGTCGACGATCACCTGATGGGCATCACCCACGTACTGCGCGGTGAAGAGTGGTTGCCGTCGGCGCCCAAGTTGATCAAGTTGTACGAGTACTTCGGTTGGGAACAACCCAAGCTGTGCTACATGCCCCTGCTGCGCAATCCGGACAAGTCCAAGCTTTCCAAACGCAAGAACCCGACGTCGGTGACGTTCTACGAGCGCATGGGCTTCATGCCCGAAGCCATGCTCAACTACCTGGGCCGGATGGGCTGGTCCATGCCCGATGAGCGCGAGAAGTTCTCGCTGGCCGAAATGGTCGAGCACTTCGACCTGTCCCGCGTTTCGCTGGGCGGGCCGATCTTCGACATCGAGAAGCTCTCCTGGCTCAACGGCCAATGGCTGCGTGAGCTCCCTGTGGAAGCCTTTGCCCAGCGCCTGCAGAAATGGGCGTTCAACAGCGACTACATGATGAAAATCGCGCCGCATGTGCAGGACCGGGTTGAAACGTTCAGCCAGGTGGTGCCTTTGGGCGGGTTCTTCTTCGAAGGCGCACTGAAGCTTGACGCCAAGCTGTTCGAAAGCAAGAAATTGTCGGCCGATCAGGTGCGCCAGGTCCTGCAGTTGATCCTGTGGAAGCTTGAGAGCCTGCGTCAGTGGGAAAAAGAGCGCATCACCGGTTGCATTCAGAGCGTGGTCGATGCATTGGAACTGAAGCTGCGTGACGCCATGCCCTTGATGTTCGCCGCCATCACCGGGCAGGCAAGCTCGGTGTCGGTGCTCGATGCCATGGAAATCCTCGGCCCTGACCTGACCCGATATCGTCTGCGTCAGGCCTTGGATTTGCTGGGTGGTGTTTCCAAGAAAGAAAACAAGGAATGGGAAAAGCAGCTGGCTACCATCGCTTGAGATGAGGCAGGCGGGCAGGCCGTCGTTCCCACGACGGTCGGCCGCTGCCGTGTGCAATGGATCCAGCGTTGCAGGCTGGTCTGGCCCGCCCGATAAACCGATATTGCGGGGCAGGGCGGTAAGTGATTGTTATCTGTGAAAAAACTTTTGGTTTTTTTGAAGATTTAGTTTGACAGGCCTGCACCTGGATCTTAATATGCGCCCCGTCCACAGCGATGAACATAAACGAAACGCCAGGCACCCAGCCAGCGTATCGGTTCAGCGTGACTCTGTGGGGCTATAGCTCAGCTGGGAGAGCG
>NZ_DIMK01000049.1:11360-120626 GCF_002425525.1 Pseudomonas sp. UBA5568
TAGCTCCACCAATTACTGCCAAGGTTTGCATTGCAAACTTTTGCGAAGGTTATGTCCCCTTCGTCTAGTGGCCTAGGACACCGCCCTTTCACGGCGGTAACAGGGGTTCGAGTCCCCTAGGGGACGCCAGTTTTACACAAGCAGTGTTTCAACATTGCTGGGCCGCGAGGCTAGAAATCTGGGGCTATAGCTCAGCTGGGAGAGCGCCTGCATGGCATGCAGGAGGTCAGCGGTTCGATCCCGCTTAGCTCCACCAATTACTGCCAGGGTTTGCATTGCAGACTTTTGCGAAGGTTACGTCCCCTTCGTCTAGTGGCCTAGGACACCGCCCTTTCACGGCGGTAACAGGGGTTCGAGTCCCCTAGGGGACGCCACGTTTACCCGCGTTTTGCGGGACTTTAAAGGCTCATTCGCATATTGAATGGGCCTTTTGTTTTTTCTACTAAAAAATCCCTAACGCCGCTCTCCCTTCTGGGGTGGACATTTCTGGTCCGCTCACTGCTAAATTCCCTTTTTGCCCCATGGGACATGAACATGAGCTGGGACCTGCCCACACCTTTCATAATCGACGTGCTTGTCGGCAGCGAAGACATCGATGGACTGGGGCATGCCAACAATGCCGTCTACGTCACTTGGCTGGAACGTTGCGCCTGGCGACATTCCCAACGCCTGGGGTTGGACCTTGCGGCGTATCGCCTGCTTGATCGCGCCATGGCGGTGGTCCGTCACGAAATCGATTACCTCGCCGCCGCTTACGAAGGTGACGAATTGGAGTTAGCCACCTGGATCGTCGACTGGGATCAGCGTCTGCGCATGACCCGACGGTTTCAGCTGCGTCGTGCGCGTGATGGGATGACCTTGCTTCGCGCCCGGACCACCTTTGCGTGTATCGAGCTGTCTACTGGCAAACCCAAGCGCATGCCTGCCGAATTTCTGGACGGCTACGGGCCAGCGCTGATGCCCGCCTGAAGCACGCCTAAATTTTGCTAGACTGCCGCCTTTTGCGCCGAGATCATTCCATGCAAATTGCCCTGGCCCCCATGGAGGGGCTGGTCGACAACATTCTGCGAGACGTACTGACCCGCGTAGGCGGCGTCGATTGGTGCGTCAGTGAATTCATCCGCGTCTGTGATCGCCTGCTACCAGCCTCCTCGTTCCATAAATTGGCCCCCGAGCTGAGCAACGGCGCGCATACGGCGGCAGGCGTGCCCATGCGCGTGCAACTGCTGGGGTCCGACCCAGCGTGCCTTGCCGATAACGCTGCATTGGCCTGCGAGCTGGGCGCCCCGGTCATCGACCTCAACTTTGGCTGCCCCGCCAAGACGGTGAACAAGTCCCGGGGTGGGGCGGTGCTGCTCAAGGAGCCTGAGTTGCTCCACGCCATTGTCCGCGAGGTCCGGCGCGCGGTGCCTGCCGCGATCCCCGTCACCGCCAAGATGCGCCTGGGTTTCGACACCCCGGATGGGGCGCTGGACTGTGGCGTGGCCCTGGCTGAGGGCGGGGCGGCCCATTTGGTGGTACATGCCCGGACCAAGGTTGAAGGCTACAAGCCGCCCGCGCACTGGGAGTGGGTGGCGCGCGTGCAGGACGTGGTCAAGGTGCCGGTGTTCGCCAATGGCGAGATATGGACGGTCGACGACTGGCGTCGCTGCCGGGAAGTCAGCGGCGCTGAGCACATCATGCTGGGGCGTGGCCTGGTTTCTCGCCCTGACCTGGGTGTGCAGATTGCCGCAGCCAATGCCGGAACGCCCTACCAGGCCATGGGTTGGGAGCAATTGCTGCCGCTACTTCAGGCGTTCTGGCTTCAAGCCCAGGCCAAACTATCACCCCGATACGCCCCGGGACGAATGAAGCAATGGGTCGCCATGTTGACGCGCAGCTACCCTGAGGCCGTGCTGCTGTTCGCCGAGCTGCGCCGCGAAGATGACTGCGCGCGCATCGGGCGCTTGCTTGGCGTGGCGTCGACGGCAGATCAAGCGCAGGTGGCGTGACCACCTGGCACAGGCGAAAATTTTTTTTGCACGGCCCTTGAAAGCGCCTTGATGGACCTTATCTCTTGAGTACGCGATGCCGAATTCGGGTCGCGTAATGACTTACTTGCTGATATCTCAGGAGTTATGACCATGACTACCGCTTTCTCTCTTGCACCACTGTTCCGCCACTCCGTTGGTTTCGACCGCTTCAATGACCTGTTCGAATCCGCGGCACGTAATGAGGCTGGTAGCAGCTACCCGCCCTACAATGTGGAAAAGCACGGTGATGACCAGTACCGCATCGTGGTTGCCGCGGCTGGTTTCCAGGAAGAGGATCTCGACCTTCAGGTCGAAAAAGGCGTGCTCACCGTGACCGGTGGCAAGCGTGACAATGGCTCGGCAGAAGTGACATACCTGCACCAGGGCATTGCCCAGCGCGCCTTCAAGCTCTCCTTCCGCCTGGCTGACCACATCGAGGTCAAGGCTGCGGGCTTGGCCAACGGTCTGCTTAGCATCGATCTGCTGCGTATCGTGCCTGAAGAAGCCAAGGCCAAGCGCATCCCGATCAACGGCGAGCAACCCGCGCTGAACTGATCCAGCGCATCACCAAGAAGGGCACCCCAGGGTGCCCTTCTTGCGTTGTGCAGGCGCGCGGTCACTTCAGGGCGCTTGCAACAGTCGCCGGAACGCCTGTAGCGGCAAAGGCCGGCTGTGCAGGTAGCCCTGGTACAGGTGACACCCCAGTTTTTCCAGAAACGCCAGCTGTTCGGTCAGCTCTACGCCCTCGGCGATTACCGCAAGCCCAAGGCTAAGCGCCATGGCGACGATGGCGCGGACGATTTCAGCATCGTTGGGGTCTATCGTTACGTCACGGACGAATGTCTGGTCAATCTTCAGTGCATCGACGGGCAGGCGTTTGAGGTAGGTCAGCGAGGAATACCCCGTGCCGAAGTCGTCCATGGCAAACGTTACCCCGTGGCTTTGCAACTCCCGCATCTTGGCAATGGTGTCTTCCAGGTTCTGAATGACGATACCTTCGGTGATCTCGAGCTTGAGCAGTTTCCTGGGCAACTGACTGTCGTCGAGGCTGCGCAGGACGCGGCCAACAAAATCTTTCTGGCGAAATTGCCGCGGGCTGATGTTGACGCACAGGCTGAAATCGTCGACATCTATCAAGCCGTCGGCCAGCAGGTGGGCGCAGGCAACGCAAGCCTCATCGAGCACCCAATTGCCCACCTCCAGAATCAATCCGCTTTCCTCAAGGACCTGAATGAACTGGCCCGGCGACTGCTGGCCAAGTTGAGGATGGTGCCAGCGCAGCAGCACCTCGGCACCGACGATCCGGTTGTCGCGGGCGTCGACCTGCGGTTGGTAATGCAAGGCCATTTCGCCACGGGCCAGCGCCAGGCGTAGATCACTCTCCATGCGCAGGCGTTCGCTGGCCGCCTTCTGCATGCTGGCATGAAACAGTTGAGTCGTATTGCGCCCGGAGTCCTTGGCGCGGTAAAGCGCGATGTCGGCGCGTTTGAGCAGGTCGGCAGGCGTTGTGCCGTGGTCCGGGATCAAGGCCACGCCAATGCTGGGGGTCACCTGCAGGCGCTGGCCGTCGAGTGACATGGGCTGGGCCAGCAGCGCGCGTAGGGTGTCAGCCAGCTGGCGAACCGTATCCTCGACCTCATCACGATCGCCTTCCAGGCCGCTGAGCAGTACCACGAACTCGTCACCGCCCAGCCGTGCCACGGTGTCCTCTACACGTACACTGGCCTCTAGTCTGGCCGTGATGATCTTGAGCACTGCATCACCGACCGGATGGCCCAGCGAGTCGTTGATGTGCTTGAAATGATCCAGATCGAGGAAAAGCAGGGCGCCGCGCAGGTTGCGCTGCTTGAGCAGGGCGATCTGCTGACCCACCCGCTCCATCAGCAGGGCACGGTTCGGGAGATTGGTCAGCGGGTCGTGGTAGGCAAGGTGACGGATCTGTGCCTGGGCGTGTTTCAGTTGGCTGACGTCCCGCGCGGTCATCAGCAGGCACTGCACGTCGTTGAGCAGGATCTGCTCCACGGACACCTCTACCGTCAGGAGATCGCCGCGCTTGTTGCGCCCTAGCATTTCCCGGTGGTGTACCCGGCCATGCTCGCGCAGTTCGGCCAGCAGGGTGGTTCGCTGTTGCGCATCGGTCCAGATGCCGATGTCGAAAACGGTGCGCCCGACGACCTCGCCCGCCGAGTATCCGGTCAAACGGCAGAAACCGTCGTTGATTTCCAGGTAACGCCCGGTTGCGCATTCAGTGATGGTGATGGCGTCCGGGCTTGAGTGAAACGCCTTGGCGAATTTCTCTTCGCTGGATTTGAGCGCTGCCTCTGCCCGCTGTTGTTGGGTGATGTCGCGCAGCGTGGTGACGCTGCAGGGTTGGCCGTCCACTGTGATCAGGCGGCTGGAGATCAGGCAGGTCAAGGCGTCGCCACTGCGGTGATGGACGACCAACGCAACATTGCTCAGGGCCTGCTCGCGGATGACCCGTTCGATGCGGTGCGCACGCAGGGCCGATTCGGCCCACAAGCCTATTTCTTGGGCCGTGCGGCCGATCAACTGCTCGGTCGTCCAACCGAAGGTATGGGTGAAGGCGGGGTTGATCTCGATGAATTGTCCCGTGTCCTGGCGCGTTACGCAGATAGGGTCGGGGCTGACTTGAAACAGGCTGGCAAACTTTTCCTCCGAGGCACTCAGGCGAAGCTCGCGCTCAACCTGGTCGGTGATGTCGAGCAGGGTGCCGGCCATGCGCAGAGGGTTGCCGTGATCGTCGCGATACAAGCGCGCACGGCTTTCGATATACCGCGAAACGCCATTCTCCAACTGTACCCGGTAGGTGAACTGATAATTGCCAGCCGGCCCTTCGCGCAGGCTGCTGTAGGCCTTGCGCATGGAGAGGCGTTCCTGTTCCGGAACGCCTTCAAAAAACGCATCGAAGGACTCGTGAAAGGCTACTGGCGGCAGCCCGTGCAATTGTGCAGCCCGGGCCGAGCCGTAGAGCATGCCGCTGGGAATGTGCCAGTCCCACGTGCCTAGCTGGGCCGAATCCAGCGCAAGGTCCAGGCGCTCCTGGCTGTCCTTGAGGGCAAGATCCGCGCGCTTTCGCTCGGTGGTGTCGACGAAGGTACTGAGTTGATAGGTAGTGCCTTCAAGCTCGATGCCCTGGGTGCAAAGGATGCCGTCGTGGACCTTGCCGTCGCTGCCGCGAAACTGCACCTCCATGGTCAGCGGGCCGCTGTTCAGGCGCGAAGAATCGAGCATGTGCTGGCGTTGCGCGGCGTCGGCCCACAACCCCAACGCCACGCTGGTACGGCCGATGACCTGGCTGGCGGGCCAGGCGAATGTATCCTCGAAGTGCCGATTGACTTCGAAGATCATGCCGTCGTGACGTCGGGTCAACAAGATGGCATTGGGGCTCAGGTGGAAGAGGGTGGCAAGGCGCTTTTCAGAGTTCATCAGCGCAGTTTCCCGCTCGCGCTGGCGCGTGATCTCGCGTACCACCCCAATCATCTGCGGCCTGCCGTGCGGGTCGCAGGTCAGGCTGCCATTGATCTCCAGCCAATGCAGGCTGCCGTCTGGCCAGCGAATGCGGTGGCGCATGGCCCGCCCTACCGGTTCGCCATCGAACACCGCCTGGAACGCCTTGCGTGTTCGCGCGCGGTCCTCTTCGGCAAGCAGGTCCAGGTAATCGATGTCTCCGGGCAGGGCGCGCAGCGGGTCGAAACCGAACAGGGCCTGGGTGCCCCGGGACCAGCTTACCCGGCCGCTTTCAATATCCCAAAGCCACGCACCCAGGCGCGCACCATTCAAGGCGGCCAACAGCTGCGGCGCACTCTGCCAGGCCTGCTCCGACGCCTCGGGGTCTGCCGCATGGATTCGCGGCAGGCGCATGAAGCGGTTTGCTGATTTGGGCATGGTTACCAGACCTTTGGCATGGGGCACATCCTTGAAGGGGCCGGGCAGACGGCTGTTCAGACGCTTGCGGCATGGCCATCGAGCAGGGCCATGAACGCCTTGGCGGCGTTGGACAGGGTCCGCTCGGTGTGCAGAATGTAGCCTAGCTGGCGGGACAACCCAATGCCGGGCAAGGCGATGGGTGCCACCTGGTCGTCAAGCATCGTGCGCGGCAGCACGCTCCAGGCCAGACCGATCGATACCATCATCTTGATGGTTTCCAGGTAATTGGTGCTCATGGCGATGTTCGGTGTCAGGCCTTGGCTTTCGAACAGGCGCTGGACAATGTGGTGGGTGAACGTATTGCCTCCTGGAAACACGGCGGGGTGGCAAGACACATCGGCAAGGGTAACGGCGTCGTTGTTGGCCAAGGGGTGCTCCGGGGCGGCCACGAAATCCAGCGCGTCCTGCCATACCGGTACCGCGTTGATCAGGGGGTGGGGCTCAGGTGCGAGGGTAATGACCGCCAGTTCGGCACGACCATGCAGAATCTCATCGTAGGCCTGTTCCGAATCCAGAAACTGAATATCCAACGCCACTGCCGGGTATTGGCGGGTGAAAGCCCGCAATAATGGGGGAAGGCGGTGCAGGCCGATGTGGTGGCTTGTGGCCAGGGTCAACCGCCCCCCCACTTCCCCTGACAAATTGGTCAGCGCCCGTCGGGTATCCTCAAGCACGTTGAGAATTTGGTAGGCCCTGGGAAGCAGTGCACGCCCGGCTTCGGTCAATGTCACCTCGCGGCCCAGGCGGTCGAACAACCGTGTGCTCAACTGCTGCTCCAGGCCAGCAATGCGCTTGCTGACGGCAGGCTGGGTCAGGTACAGACGCTCGGCTGCACTGGAAAAGCTGCCGGTTTCCGCAATGGCGATAAATGCACTGAGATTGGCCAAGTCCATTGGGAGAATTCCTTTTGGTTATCCAAAGGATAAAAATTATGAATTTGAGTTATTCACTCTAACCCCCTAGCATCGCCCATACAAGCCAAGGGGTCTTTGGCATAGAAAGACGCTGATGAGGAACAGTCTGATGGCTGGCAAAACGCTCTACGACAAACTCTGGGAAGCCCACGAGGTCAAGCGCCGTGATGACGGCTCGTCCTTGATCTACATCGACCGTCACATCATCCATGAAGTGACCTCGCCGCAGGCTTTCGAAGGGCTGCGCCTGGCCAAGCGCAAGCCATGGCGTATCGATGCCAACATCGCCACGCCCGACCACAACGTGCCGACCACCCCGGAGCGCAAGGGCGGGATCGAAGCCATTGTCGACCAGGTGTCGCGCCTGCAGGTGCAGACCCTCGACGAGAACTGTGATGAATACGGCATCGTCGAATTCAAGATGAACGACGAGCGCCAGGGCATCGTCCACGTCATCAGCCCCGAACAAGGCGCTACCTTGCCAGGCATGACCGTGGTCTGCGGCGACTCACACACCTCCACCCACGGCGCCTTCGGTGCGCTGGCCCACGGCATCGGCACCTCCGAGGTCGAACACGTACTGGCTACCCAGTGCCTGGTGGCCAAGAAGATGAAGAACATGCTGGTGCGCGTCGAAGGCCAGCTGCCGCCGGGTGTCACGGCCAAGGACATCGTCCTGGCGGTGATCGGCAAGATCGGCACTGCCGGTGGCAACGGTCACGCGATGGAGTTTGCGGGCAGTGCCATTCGCGAGCTGTCGATGGAAGGCCGCATGACCATCTGCAACATGTCCATCGAAGCCGGTGCCCGTGTCGGATTGGTGGCCACCGACGCCACCACCATCGCTTATGTCGAAGGCCGCCCGTACTCGCCCAAGGGCGAGCAGTGGACGCGTGCTGTTCAGGCGTGGAAAGACCTGGTGTCCGATGACGATGCCGTTTTCGATACCGTCGTCGAACTCGATGCCACGCAGATCAAGCCGCAGGTCAGCTGGGGCACCTCGCCAGAAATGGTGCTTGCCGTCGACCAGCGGGTGCCGGACCCGGCTGCCGAAGCCGACCTGGTCAAGCGTGGCTCCATTGAGCGCGCCCTGAAGTACATGGGCCTGAAGGCCAACCAGGCGATCACCGATATCCACCTGGATCGCGTGTTCATCGGCTCGTGCACCAATTCGCGCATCGAAGACCTGCGCGCGGCAGCGCAGATCGCCAAGGGCCGCAAGGTGGCGAGCAGCGTCAAGCAAGCCATCGTCGTTCCCGGCTCGGGCCTGGTGAAGGCTCAGGCCGAGCGTGAAGGCCTGGACAAGATATTCGTCGAAGCCGGCTTCGAATGGCGCGAGCCAGGCTGCTCGATGTGCCTGGCCATGAACCCGGATCGGCTGGAAAGCGGCGAGCACTGCGCATCCACCTCCAACCGTAACTTCGAAGGTCGTCAGGGCGCAGGTGGCCGCACGCACCTGGTGAGCCCGGCCATGGCCGCCGCAGCCGCCGTCACCGGCCACTTCATCGATGTCCGCGAGTTGATCCAAGGGAGCGCAGCATGAAAGCTTTCACTCAGCACATAGGCCTGGTTGCGCCGTTGGACCGTGCCAACGTCGATACCGACCAGATCATCCCCAAGCAGTTCTTGAAGTCGATCAAGCGCACAGGCTTTGGCCCCAACCTGTTCGACGAGTGGCGTTACCTGGACGTAGGCCAGCCCTATCAGGACAACAGCAAGCGCCCGGTAAACGAAGAATTCGTGCTCAATCATCCGCGCTATCAAGGCGCCAGCGTGTTGTTGGCGCGCGAGAACTTCGGTTGCGGGTCCAGCCGTGAGCATGCCCCCTGGGCCCTGGACGAGTACGGCTTTCGGAGCATCATCGCGCCAAGCTTTGCCGATATCTTCTTCAACAACAGCTTCAAGAACGGCTTGCTGCCGATCATCCTCAGCGATGAAGAAGTCGATGAGCTGTTCAAGCAGGTAGAAGCCGCGCCAGGTTACCAGCTGACCATCGACCTGCAGGCCCAGGCGGTGACACGTCCGGACGGCAAGGTGCTGCACTTCGAGATCGACGCATTCCGCAAGCATTGCCTGCTCAATGGCCTGGACGACATTGGCCTGACCCTGCAGGACAGCGATGCGATCAAGGCGTTCGAGGGCAAGCACCGTGCTGCGCAACCCTGGCTGTTCCGTGACGCCTGACTAAAGCCAACGCGCTCACCGGCCTGCTTGCCAGCAGGTCGGTGCAAGCGGGATCGCCCACGCTCTCTGGCGACAGCCAGTACCACTGCCGCCATGGTCGATCCCGTATCGGCAACTCCTCCATCACCAGGACATCCCAATGACTCGTACACAGCATACCGATGTGGTTCAGCGCCAATTTGGCGATCAGGCGGGTGCCTACCTCAGCAGCGCCGTGCATGCTCAAGGCAGCGAGTTCGCGCTGTTGCAGGCCGAGTTGCAGGGGCAGGGCGATGCACGCGTGCTGGACCTGGGCTGCGGGGCAGGTCACGTCAGCTTCCAGGTTGCGCCGCTGGTGGCGCAGGTGGTCGCGTACGATCTTTCCCAGTCCATGCTGGACGTCGTCGCCAACGCTGCCGCCGATCGCGCGCTGACCAATATCATGACCGAGCGTGGCGCGGCAGAATCCCTGCCATTTGCCGATGCGTCGTTCGACTACGTGTTCAGCCGCTACTCAGCCCATCACTGGAGCGACCTGGGCCTGGCGCTGCGCGAGGTGCGCCGCGTGCTCAAGCCGGGCGGCGTGGCGGCATTCATCGACGTCATGTCGCCTGGTAGCCCGCTGCTGGACACGTACCTGCAAGCGGTAGAAGTGCTGCGCGACACCAGTCATGTTCGCAATTATTCTGCTGCCCAGTGGCAGCGCCAGGTCAGCGAGGCCGGCCTGCGTGTTCGCAGTCATGCCCGGCAGTCACTGCGCCTGGAATTCGGCAGTTGGGTCGAGCGCATGCGCACCCCTGAGCCGATGCGCCTGGCCATCCGCGAACTGCAGCAAGCCATGGGCGAAGAAGTACGGCAGTATTACCAGATCGAGGCCGATGGCTCGTTCAGCACGGATGTGCTGGTGCTGTGGGCAGAACGTTAAGCCTTTTTCGGCGCGGCCCGATTCGCCGCGCTGCGTGAATGCATAGAGGAAAGCATGAGCAAGCAGATTTTGATTCTTCCGGGTGATGGCATCGGTCCTGAAATCATGGCCGAAGCCGTCAAGGTGCTGGAGTTGGCCAATGACAAGTACCAGCTCGACCTCAGCCTGACCCATGACGTGATCGGTGGCGCAGCCATCGACAAGCACGGGGTGCCGCTGGCCGATGAAACCCTGGAGCGTGCACGCCAGGCCGATGCCGTGCTGCTCGGCGCCGTAGGCGGTCCCAAGTGGGACAAGATCGAGCGTGACATTCGTCCTGAGCGCGGCCTGCTGAAGATCCGCTCGCAACTGGGGCTGTTTGCCAACCTGCGCCCGGCCATTCTCTATCCGCAGCTGGCCGATGCGTCCTCGCTCAAACCGGAAATCGTCTCTGGCCTGGACATCCTCATCGTTCGCGAGCTGACCGGCGGCATCTACTTCGGTGCCCCACGTGGTCAGCGCGAGCTTGAAGGTGGCGAGCGCCAGGCCTATGACACCTTGCCCTACAGCGAAAGCGAAGTGCGGCGCATCGCCCGCGTCGGTTTCGACATGGCCCGGGTGCGTGGCAAGAAGCTGTGCTCGGTGGACAAGGCCAACGTTCTGGCTTCCAGTCAGCTGTGGCGGGAAGTGGTCGAGAGCGTGGCACAGGATTACCCGGATGTGGAACTGAGCCACATGTACGTCGACAACGCGGCGATGCAGCTGGTGCGCGCACCGAAGCAGTTCGACGTCATGGTGACCGACAACATGTTCGGCGACATCCTGTCGGATGAAGCTTCCATGCTGACCGGTTCCATCGGCATGCTGCCATCGGCGTCGCTGGATGCCAACAACAAGGGCATGTACGAGCCCTGCCACGGCTCGGCGCCGGACATCGCCGGAGCAGGCATCGCCAATCCGTTGGCCACCATCCTGTCCGTGTCGATGATGCTGCGCTACAGCTTCGACCAATCGGCTGCTGCCGAGGCCATCGAGCAGGCTGTCAGCCTGGTGCTCGACCAGGGCTTGCGCACTGGCGACATTTTCTCCGAGGGCTGCCGCAAGGTCGGCACGCAGGAAATGGGCGACGCAGTAGTCGCAGCGCTGCGGAATCTGTAATCTCTCTGGCCCGCCATCCCCAATCCCGATGGCGGCCCACTTTTAGCAAAGGTGTAGTTGCGATGAAACGTGTAGGTCTGATCGGTTGGCGCGGCATGGTTGGTTCCGTGCTCATGCAGCGAATGCTGGAGGAGCAGGATTTCGACCTTATCGAGCCCGTGTTCTTCACCACCTCCAATATTGGTGGCCAGGGCCCGAACGTGGGCAAGGATACCGCGCCGCTCAAGGACGCGTATTCCATCGAAGAGCTCAAGACCCTCGACGTGATCCTGACTTGCCAGGGCGGCGACTACACCAATGAAGTGTTCCCCAAGCTGCGCGAAGCAGGCTGGCAGGGCTACTGGATCGATGCGGCCTCGTCCCTGCGGATGCAGGATGATGCGGTCATCGTGCTCGACCCGGTCAACCGCAAGGTCATCGACCACCAGCTTGATGCCGGTACCCGCAACTTCATCGGCGGCAATTGCACGGTCAGCCTGATGCTGATGGGCCTCGGCGGGTTGTTCGAGGCCGGTCTGGTGGACTGGATGAGCGCCATGACCTACCAGGCAGCGTCCGGTGCAGGGGCGCAGAACATGCGCGAGCTGATCAAGCAGATGGGTGCCACCCATGCGGCGGTCGCCGAGGACCTGGCCAACCCGGCCAGCGCCATCCTCGACATCGACCGTAAAGTGGCCGAAGCCATGCGCAGCGATGCCTACCCGGCTGAAAACTTCGGCGTCCCATTGGCCGGCAGCCTGATCCCCTGGATCGACAAGGAGTTGCCCAACGGCCAGAGCCGCGAAGAATGGAAGGCGCAGGCCGAAACCAACAAGATTCTGGGTCGCTTCAAGAACCCGATTCCGGTGGATGGCATCTGCGTGCGCATCGGTGCCATGCGTTGCCACAGCCAGGCGCTGACCATCAAGCTGAACAAGGACGTGCCGATCGCCGACATCGAAGGCATGATCAGCCAGCATAATCCTTGGGTAAAGCTGGTACCCAACCAGCGCGAAATCAGCATGCAGGAACTGACCCCCACCAAGGTGACCGGCACGTTGAACATTCCGGTTGGTCGTCTGCGCAAGCTGAACATGGGTTCCCAGTACCTGGGGGCGTTCACGGTAGGTGACCAACTGCTGTGGGGCGCTGCCGAACCACTGCGTCGTATGCTGCGGATCCTGCTGGAACGTTGATACGGCCCCATCTGTACCCGAACCCGCGCTGCTCCCAGCGCGGGTTTTTTATTTTGAGGCGCGCGGTGAAGGTGGCAGGGGATACGAGGCTGCGCACAGGCAGGTGGCGACTACCTGCGACGGGCCGGCGTTGGCCTCGCTTGTGTAATGCGGGTAAAGTGCCGCTCCCGTTTCGCCAGAGGCAGCCTGCAATATGAAACCTTCATTCGATATCGCCGTCGTCGGTGCCACCGGCAGCGTCGGTGAGGCGTTGGTCCAGATTCTCGAAGAGCTGGATTTCCCGGTCGCCACCCTGCATCTGCTCGCCAGCATCGAATCGGCGGGCAGCAGCGTGATGTTCGCCGGGAAGAAGCTCAAGGTACGTGAAGTCGAGGGGTTCGATTTCGCGCAGGTCAAGCTGGCGTTCTTTGCAGCCGGTGCCGCGGTCAGCCGCAGCTTCGCCGCCCGAGCTGTGCAAGCGGGCTGCACCGTCATCGACCTGTCCGGTGCCCTGGACAACGCCTTGGTTGTCGTTCCAGAGGCCAACGCCGAGCAGGTGGCGGGGCTCAAGCGGCCCGCGCTGATCACAAGCCCCTGTTCAGGAGCCGTGGCCGCCGCCGCCGCGCTGGCCCCGATCAAGCATTTGCTGGACATCGAACATGTACAGGTGGTGGCGTCTTTGGCGGTATCGGCTCAAGGCCGTGAGGCAGTCAACGAGCTTGCGCGGCAAACGGCCGAGTTGCTCAATGCCCGTCCGTTGGAACCGCGCTTCTTCGACCGCCAGGTCGCCTTCAACGTGCTGGCCCAGGTCGGCAAGGTCGACGAACAGGGTCATACCGCCGTGGAGCGGCGGATGGTGCAGGAGCTGCGCGAGCTGCTGGGCCAGCCTGAACTGAGTATTTCAGCAAGCTGCATTCAAGTCCCGGTGTTTTTCGGCGATAGCTTCAATGTGGCGGTGCAGTGCCGCCACGCCGTGGATTTGTCGGCCGTCAACCAGGCCTTGGACGTGGCGGCAGGCATCGAACGGGTAGATCCGGACGACTATCCAACACCGGTTGGCGACGCAGTGGGGCAGGACGTGGTCTATGTTGGACGTGTACGCCATGGCGTTGATCAAACCCAGCAGCTCAACCTCTGGTTGACCACCGACAATGTGCGCAAGGGCGCGGCGCTCAACGCTGTGCAGGTGGCACAATTGTTGATTAAACACGGTCTGTAAAAGATACTGGCAGGCACTTTTGTCCTGCTCTGCCTGCACGTTTCGGGACGATCCATACAAGGGAAGAGTTCATGCTTCGAATCCGCAAACTGGTTCTGGCCATGGCAGCAGCCTCGGCGCTGTCCTCGGGCATGGCCAACGCTCTGGGCTTGGGAGAGCTGACCCTGAAGTCGGCGCAGAACCAGCCACTGGAGGCCGAAATCGAACTGCTCGATGTGCGTGACCTGACCGCGGCGCAGCTGGCACCAAGCCTGGCCCCGCCTGAAGAGTTCGCCAAGGCAGGCGTGAACTTCTCCAGCGCCTTGCAGGACTTGCGCTTTACGCCTGTGATCAACCCCAATGGCCGAAGCGTGCTTCGCGTGACCTCCAGCCAGCCCATGCCGGGGCCGGTGGTCAAGTTCCTGGTACAGGTGATGTGGCCTCAGGGCCGCCTGTTGCGTGACTACAGCGTCCTGTTGGATCAGGCCAAGGCCCAGGGCCCGCAGGCCGCAACGGGCACTGTCGCCGCTGCGACCACCGGCCCTGGCAGCTATACGACCCAGCGCCGCGATACTCTGTGGCAGATCGCGGCGCGCAACGCGCAGGGCGGGTCGATCCAGCAAACCATGATCGCGATCCAGGCGCTGAACCCGGATGCGTTCATCGGCAACAACATCAACCAGCTCAAGGTAGGCCAGGTATTGCGCCTGCCCGATCAGCAACAGATCCAGAGCATCGCCCAAGGTGAAGCCAATCGCGAGGTCGCCGAGCAGTACGCGGCCTGGCGCGAGGGTAGACGCCTGGGGCCACGTGCCCGCCAGCTCGACGCCACCCGCCGTGGTGCAGCAGACGCCGCACCCGCTGCCATCGCCCAAGGCGACAACCTGCGCCTGGTTAGCCCCGGCAACCAGCCGGGTACCGGTCAGGCCAAGGCGCTGAACGACAAGCTGGCAGTGGCCCAGGAAAGCCTGGACACCAGCCGCCGTGACAACGAAGAACTCAAAAGCCGCATGTCCGACCTGCAGAGCCAGCTGGACAAGCTGCAGCGCCTGATCGAGCTCAAGAACGATCAATTGGCCCGGCTGGAAGCTCAAGGTGCGGCTACCCCTGCGCCAGCAGCAGCGGTCCCTGGCGAACCCGGTCAACAGGCCCTGGCGCCTGCGCAGGCGGCTGTGCCTGTGACCGACCCGGTCCCGACGGCGAGCCAGCCGGCCGTTCCCGATCAACCCGTGATCGCGCCAGCGCCCTCGGCTGCGCCAGACGCCCAACCCGCTGCCGCAGACACCCAGGCGGACAGCAGCCTCGACGACGTACTGGCAAGCCGCTGGTTGCTATGGCTGATCGCCGGTTCTACCGTCCTGGTCCTGGCGCTGCTGCTCTGGCTGCTGGCGCGTAAGCGCAGGGCCCAACAGGAAGCCGAGAAGCATTTGCGCATGGCGCGCGCTCTGGAAGAGGAGCAGATCGAGGGTTTCGATCCAGAGGATGACAGCCTGGATGGCGTCGAAGTCGTGCCCCCGACCGTTACGCTCTCGCCAGCGGCGGTCGCCGCCTCGGCGGCAGCGGCAGCGGCCGCTGAAAAACCCGTTGCACAACCTGTGCGTGAGCCCGCGGCAGACCCTTATGGGCCCTTGTTGGCGCAGGCCGAGGTGTGCATTGCCGAGGGTCGCCTGAACCGTGCCACGGAGCTGCTGGAGCCTGCAGTTGCCAGCGCGCCCAGGCGCGATGACCTGCGCTTGAAATTGATGGAGGTCTACGCTCGCCAAGGTGATCAAAGCGCCTTCGCCGAGCAGGAGCGCCAGTTGCCGGCGACGGCGGGGAACACCGCAGAAGTGGCCGGCCTTCGCGAGCGTTACCCGGCGATGCTGGCCTTGGCGGCGGCCGGTGTGGGCGCTGCTGCCTTGGCTGCCAAGCTGGACGAGCAGTATGTGCAAGGGCTGCTCGATGATCAGCCGGTTTCATCACCTGCAGTGGCAGCGGAGCCGCAGGCTCAGGCCGCTGCCGATTCGGACGCCTTCGGGGATATTCCGACGCTCGATACTGCGCAGCTGGATGATCCGGCGCTGGATGACGATTTCGACTTGAGCCTGGACGAGCCTTCTCCCGAGCCCGCGACATCGGCTGCCAGCCCGACCACTGATGCGCTCGCTTCAGAGGCCCAAATGCAAGACCCGGCCGATGCAGACTTCGAAACCTTGCTGGCGCAAGCCAGCGCTGAAGCCACGCCAGCCCAGGATCTGTCCGATTTCGACCTGGACATCGGTGAACCCGAGGGGACGGGTGGTCGGGATGACGCAGCGCCCAGTGCAATCGATCCGGTACCGGCCTTTGATCCGGCCACCGATTTCGATCTGCCGGCCGATTTTGACCTCTCCCTGCAGGACGATTCGCCAGGCGCGCAACAGTTCGCCTCCGAACTCGATGACGTCAACGCCGAGCTGGACAAACTCTCGCAAAGTCTGGAGTCGCCCTCCCTGGAGCCGCACTTCACTGAAGAGGATGCCGCCGCGCAACCTGAGCTCGAACCGATCGACGACCTGGATTTCGACTTCTTTTCGGGCGCCGACGAGGTGGCCACCAAGCTCGATCTGGCCCGCGCCTACATCGACATGGGCGATCACCAAGGCGCCCGCGACATCCTCGACGAAGTGGTCAAGGATGGCGATGAACGTCAGCGCGAAGAAGCAGAGGATATGCTTTCGCGTCTGGTCTAGGCCTTCGCGTGGAGCCCTTTGGTCGTAACCCGTGAACCCGATGGCAGCCCTGTACGGCTGCCATTGTCGTTATAATCCCCGGCATTTCGTACACCAACAGGTTGCAGATTCTTGGACATCATCGACACCGCCTCGGCCGAATCCGCTGCCGAAGGCTGCACGCGTATCGCCTTGGGTGTGGAATACAAGGGCGCCCGCTACCGCGGCTGGCAACGCCAGGCCAGCGGCGTGCCCAGTGTTCAGCAAGCCTTGGAACAGGCACTTTCCAAAGTGGCCAACGAGCCCATTTCAGTCGTCTGCGCCGGCCGTACCGATGCAGGCGTACATGGCTGTGGGCAGGTCGTGCATTTCGACACCCATGCGGTGCGTGACGAACGCGCCTGGACCATGGGCACTAATTTCAACCTGCCCCATGACATCAGCGTCGTATGGTCCAAGCCCATGCCAGCCGATTTCCATGCGCGCTTCAAGGCCTGTGCCAGGCGCTATCGCTACGTGATCTACAACGATCCGATTCGGCCTGCTCACCTGGCCGAGGAGGTGACCTGGAATCATCGTCCGCTGGACATCGAGCGCATGGCGCAGGCCGCTTCGAGCCTGCTTGGCACCCATGATTTCAGCGCGTTCCGCGCTAGCCAATGCCAGGCCAAGTCGCCGATCAAGCACATCTATCACCTGCGGGTTACCCGTCACGGGCAGATGATCGTGCTGGATATCCGGGCTACCGCGTTCCTGCATCACATGGTACGCAACATCGCCGGCGTGCTGATGGCTATCGGCGCGGGCGAACGGCCGGTGGAGTGGGCGCGTCAGGTGCTCGAGGGGCGGGATCGCCGCGAAGGTGGCGTCACGGCCCACCCCTATGGGCTTTATCTGGTCCAGGTGGAGTACCCGGAGGCCTTTGCGCTGCCCGAGCGTTACATTGGCCCGCACTTTCTGACGGGCTACGACGCATTGGCTGACTGACGCACGAAGCGCCATTTGCTAAGATTCCGCCTTTGACCGCGCAAACAGGTTGCTGTCCATGAGCATCGTTCGCAGTAAAATCTGCGGGATCACCCGCATCGAAGACGCACTGGCGGCTGCCGAGGCTGGCGCCGATGCCATCGGGCTGGTCTTCTATGCCAAGAGCCCGCGTGCCGTGACCGTACAGCAGGCACGCGCCATCATTGCCGAGCTGCCGCCCTTCGTGACCACGGTCGGGTTGTTCGTCAATGCCACGCGTTGCGAGCTGAGTGAAATACTCGAAGCGGTGCCACTGGACCTCTTGCAGTTCCATGGTGATGAAACCCCGCACGATTGCGCAGGCCATCACCGGCCGTGGATCAAGGCCTTGCGGGTACGTCCGGGTGACGACCTGAAGCTTGCGTGCCGGCAATATGCCGACGCATCCGGCATCCTGTTGGACACCTTCGTGCCGGGTATCCCTGGAGGCACGGGCGAAGCGTTCGACTGGTCACTGGTGCCTGCCGGCCTGGGCAAGCCGATCATTCTGGCCGGTGGTCTGTCGGCGGACAACGTCGGGCAGGCGATCGCCCAGGTGCGCCCGTACGCGGTCGATGTCAGCGGCGGTGTCGAGCAGGCCAAGGGCATCAAGGACGCGGCCAGGATCGAAGCATTCGTACGCGCGGTGAAACAGGCTTGAGCAGATGTGACGGCAGGCAGCGCGCCATCGTCCATAGCTATCTCAGCCCCATGGGCCAGCCGGCCCTGCGTGGGGCGGTCAACCGAATTGTTCAGGGTGGTGCGGCAGGGGTGATGAACCCGGGTTGCCGCATCACCTACGTTTCATAAGCATTTGAGCTCAAAAGGGCAGGGCAGGCCGGCTACGCTGGTCCCCTCCCGCCGATACTGGAGAAAGAAAGCATGAGCAACTGGTTAGTCGACAAACTGATCCCTTCCATCATGCGTTCCGAGGTGAAGAAGAGCTCGGTACCTGAAGGCCTGTGGCACAAATGCCCGTCCTGTGAGGCCGTGCTGTACCGTCCGGAGCTGGAAAAGACCCTGGACGTATGCCCCAAGTGCAACCACCACATGCGCATCGGCGCACGTGCACGCATCGATATCTTCCTGGATGCCGAGGGCCGTGCCGAGCTGGGCGCCGACCTTGAGCCGGTCGACCGGCTGAAGTTCCGCGACGGCAAGAAGTACAAGGACCGTCTGACCGGCGCGCAGAAGCAGACCGGTGAAAAAGACGCCCTGATCTCCATGAGCGGCACCCTGATGGGCATGCCGATCGTGGTCAGCGCGTTTGAATTTTCCTTCATGGGCGGCTCCATGGGTGCCATCGTCGGCGAGCGTTTCGTGCGCGCAGCCAACTATGCCCTGGAACATCGCTGCCCGATGGTGTGTTTCTCGGCTTCCGGGGGTGCCCGCATGCAGGAAGCGCTGATCTCGCTGATGCAGATGGCCAAGACCTCTGCGGTGCTGGCGCGTCTGCGTGAAGAAGGCATCCCGTTCATCTCGGTACTGACCGACCCCGTCTACGGCGGCGTGTCCGCCAGCCTGGCGATGCTGGGCGACGTCATCGTTGGCGAGCCCAAGGCCCTGATCGGCTTTGCCGGCCCACGCGTCATCGAGCAGACCGTACGCGAGAAGTTGCCTGAAGGCTTCCAGCGTAGCGAATTCTTGCTGGAGCACGGTGCCATCGACCTGATCATCTCTCGGGGCGACCTGCGTCCACGGCTGGCGCGCCTGCTGGCCCAGATGACCGGCCAGCAGACCCCGGTCGAGGCCCTCGAGGCGGCTGCTGTCGCGTGATGACCCAACGGACCCTTGGCGAGTGGCTCGCCTATCTCGAGCAGCTGCACCCCTCTGCCATCGACATGGGGCTGGAGCGTTCGCAAGCGGTGCTGGCGCGCCTGGAGCTGGGCAAGCTTGCCCCGCGTGTGGTGACAGTAACGGGCACCAACGGCAAGGGTTCGACTTGCGCGTTCCTCGCTTCGCTGCTGCGCACACAGGGGCTGAGGGTCGGCGTGTACAGTTCGCCGCACCTGCTGCGCTACAACGAGCGCGTGCTCATCGACGGCGTTGAAGCCAGCGATGCGCAGTTGTGCGAGGCGTTCGCAGCGGTCGAGGCGGCGCGCGGCGAAATCTCCCTGACCTATTTCGAGATGGGTACCCTGGCGGCGTTCTGGCTGTTCGAGCGTTCGCAGCTCGATGCGGTGGTGCTGGAAGTCGGGCTGGGTGGGCGGCTGGACACAGTGAATGTCGTGGACGCCGACATCGCGCTCGTGACCAGCATCGGGGTCGATCACATCGATTACCTGGGCGATACCCGCGAGCAGGTGGCTTTCGAGAAGGCAGGTATCTTCCGTGCCGGCAAGCCCGCGCTCTGTGGAGACCTCGATCCGCCCCAGCCGTTGCTCGACAAGGCCAGCGAACTGGCAGCTCCGCTGCGGTTGCGGGGCCGCGACTTCGACCTTCAGGTGGCCGAGCATGGCTGGAGCTGGCACGGCACATCCGGCGAAGGTGAAAAAGTCGTCTTGATGGACCTGCCCCTGCTGGATCTGCCCATGGAAAACGCCGCCTTGGCCCTGCAGGCCTACCTGCTGAGCGGCTTGCCCTGGCGTCCTGCGCAGCTGCGCCAGGCACTGGTCGATACGCGCATCACGGGTCGCCTCGATCGGCGCGTGATCCACTGGCGTGGCGCTGCGGTC
The DNA here is from genome assembly GCF_002425525.1 of Pseudomonas sp. UBA5568. Classification (NCBI taxonomy): domain Bacteria; kingdom Pseudomonadati; phylum Pseudomonadota; class Gammaproteobacteria; order Pseudomonadales; family Pseudomonadaceae; genus Pseudomonas; species Pseudomonas sp. UBA5568. Next base: position 31,182 of record NZ_DIMK01000049.1, read on the forward strand.
GAGCTGCTGCTGGATGTCGGGCACAACCCACATGCAGCTCAGTACCTGGCCCGGCGTCTGGCATCCAGGCCACTGTCTGGCCGGCGTCTGGCCGTGTTCGGCTTGCTGTGCGACAAGGACCTCGAGGGTGTGATCGCGCCCTTGCAGGCCCTGGTCGATGAGTGGGCCGTCACACCGCTTGCCACCCCGCGTAGTCGGCCTGCTGCTGAATTGGCACAGGCCCTGACGAACCTCGGCGCCACGGTGAAGTCTTATGCCAGCGTCGACGCTGCCCTGGAGGGGCAGTGCGCGCACGCCACGGCAGATGATCAGATCCTGCTGTTCGGTTCGTTTTTCTGTGTCGCTCAGGCGCTGGAATGGTTGCAGCGGCATCCCCAGGAGGGTGGGATAGATGGCAGTGCTGGATAAAGGAATGAAGCAGCGCATGATCGGTGCGCTGGTGCTGGTCGCGCTGGCGGTGATTTTCCTGCCAATGCTGTTTTCGCGGCAGGATGAAATGCGTGAGGTGCACGTCGATGCCCCTCAGGCGCCTGTTGCACCGTCGGTGCCTGAGGTAAAGGTCGACCCTGTTGCCGTGCCCGAACCCCAGGCCTTGCCAGAGCAAGCGGATCCGGCGCCGGTGGTGGTAGACGAGTCGTCCGCGCCAGCGCGTGCGCCCAGCCAGCCCATCACGCCGTCGCCGCAGGCCCAGCAGGCCCAACCTGCTCCGCCGGCCGTGGCCAAGGTAGAGCCCAAGGCGCCGGCCGCTTCTGCGCCAGCAGCAACGTCGACCAAGGCCGGCGCGCCGTCCAAACTGGACGCCAACGGCCTGCCGGTCAGTTGGTCGATTCAATTGGCGAGCCTGTCCAATCGGGCAGGCGCCGAGAAGCTGCAGCAGACCCTGCGTAGCCAGGGCTACAACGCCTATATCCGCGCAGCCGGTGGCATGAATCGGGTGTATGTCGGCCCGCTGATCGAGCGTGCCGACGCCGAGCGCACCCGCGATGCCATCAACCGCCAAAACAGCCTTAAAGGCTTCGTCGTGCGCTTCCAGCCGGAACGCAGCTGAAGGAGAGGGACGGCATTGCCGTCCCGTCCCAGTCAGCGAGCATATTGGCGGTGCCCAGCAGGCTTGCTGTCCTGGCTGGGCGATCCACTGACATTCCGCTTACCCAAGCCCTCGTCGCTCTGGTAAAATCCGCCGCCTCAACGATCTGCAGGCAGCACCGTGGCATTTACCCTGGTTGATTGGGCGATCATCGCGATCATCGCCATCTCCACACTGATCAGTCTCAAACGCGGCTTCGTCAAGGAAGCCCTGTCCTTGCTCATCTGGATCATTGCCGGTGCGGTGGCGTGGATGTTCGGTGGCTCGCTCTCGGTGTACCTGGAGAGCTATATTCAGACGCCCTCCATGCGTGTGATCGCCGGCTGCGGTATCTTGTTCGTCGCCACCTTGCTGGTGGGGGCGATGCTCAACTTTCTCATCGGCGAACTGATCCGTGTTACCGGCCTATCGGGCACCGATCGTTTTCTGGGCATGGTCTTCGGCGCCGCCAGGGGCGGCCTGCTGGTGGTCGTGGCACTCGGGCTGCTGAGCCTGGGGCCGGTTCAACAAGACGCGTGGTGGCAGGAGTCTCGCCTGATCCCACGGTTTCTACTGGTAGCCGACTGGTCCAAAAACCTGGTCGTGGGCTTCACCAGCCAATGGATGTCCAACGGAGCGATCAGCACACCGGCCGATCTTCCGTTCAAGGAGCAGCTGCTCGGGCCGACCCGGCCTTGAGCGCTATTCACTCAAGTTTCATCAAAGTAGGGGTTGCGTCGCATGTGTGGCATCGTCGGTATCGTCGGTAAGTCGAACGTCAATCAGGCGCTGTATGACGCGCTTACGGTCCTCCAGCACCGCGGCCAGGACGCTGCCGGTATCGTGACCAGCCATGACGGCCGGTTGTTCCTGCGCAAGGATAATGGCCTGGTGCGCGATGTGTTCCAGCAGCGCCACATGCAACGCCTGGTGGGGAGCATCGGCATCGGCCATGTGCGCTACCCGACAGCCGGCAGCTCGACCTCCGCCGAGGCCCAGCCGTTCTACGTCAACTCGCCATACGGCATCACCCTGGCTCACAACGGCAACCTCACCAACGTCGAGCAGTTGGCCAAGGAGATCTACGAGTCGGACCTGCGTCACGTCAACACCAACTCCGATTCCGAGGTGCTGCTCAACGTATTCGCTCATGAGCTGGCCGTGCGCGGCAAGCTGCAGCCTACCGAGGAGGACGTGTTCGCCGCGGTCTCCCATGTGCACAGCCGCTGCGTCGGCGGTTACGCCGTCGTTGCCATGATCACGGGCTACGGCATCGTCGGTTTCCGCGACCCCAACGGTATCCGTCCGGTCGTCTTCGGTCAGCGCCACACCGACGAAGGTGTGGAGTACATGATCGCGTCGGAAAGCGTTGCGCTCGACGTGCTCGGGTTCACCCTGATTCGCGACCTGGCGCCAGGTGAAGCGGTGTACATCACCGAAGAAGGCCAGCTGTACACCAAGCAGTGTGCCCAGGCCCCGAAACTGCAACCCTGCATTTTCGAACACGTCTACCTGGCCCGCCCGGACTCGATCATGGACGGTGTCTCGGTGTACAAGGCGCGTCTGCGCATGGGCGAGAAGCTCGCCGACAAGATTCAGCGCGAGCGCCCGGATCATGGCATCGACGTGGTCATCCCTATCCCGGACACCAGCCGCACTGCCGCGCTTGAGTTGGCTAACCACCTGGGCGTGAAATTCCGCGAAGGCTTCGTCAAGAACCGCTACATCGGCCGCACCTTCATCATGCCGGGCCAGGCTGCCCGCAAGAAGTCCGTGCGCCAGAAACTCAATGCCATCGAGCTTGAGTTCCGTGGCAAGAACGTCATGCTGGTTGACGATTCGATCGTGCGCGGCACCACCTGCAAGCAGATCATCCAGATGGCGCGCGAGGCCGGCGCCAAGAATGTCTATTTCTGCTCCGCAGCACCTGCAGTGCGCTACCCCAACGTCTACGGCATCGACATGCCGAGCGCTCACGAACTGATCGCCCACAACCGTACCACCGAGCAGGTGGCCGAGTTGATCGGCGCTGATTGGCTGGTCTATCAGGACCTGCCTGACCTGATCGATTCGGTCGGTGGCGGCAAGATCAAGATCGAGCATTTCGATTGCGCGGTATTCAACGGTGAGTATGTCACTGGCGATATCGATGAAGCCTACCTTGACCGTATCGAGCAGGCCCGCAATGACCTGGCCAAGGTCAAGACCCAGGCAGTCAGCGCAATCATCGACCTCTACAACAACTGATTTCAGGGAGCGATGGCATGACCGATCAATGGGATGCCGGGCGACTGGACAGCGACCTGGAGGGTGTCGGCTTCGACACCCTGGCAGTGCGCGCCGGTCAGTGCCGTTCACCGGAGGCCGAGCACAGCGAAGCGCTGTTCCTGACCTCCAGCTACGTATTCCGTACGGCTGCCGATGCGGCTGCGCGCTTTGCCGGTGAAACCCCAGGCAATGTCTATTCGCGCTATACCAACCCGACCGTACGGGCATTCGAAGAGCGCCTGGCGGCAATGGAAGGTGCCGAGCAGGCCGTGGCCACCTCCACTGGCATGGCGTCGATTCTGGCCGTGGTCATGTCGCTGTGCAGTGCAGGCGATCATGTACTGGTGTCTCAGAGCGTGTTCGGGTCGACCATCAGCCTGTTCGAGAAGTACTTCAAGCGCTTCGGCTTGCAGGTGGACTACGTGCCGTTGGTCGATCTTGCTGGCTGGGAGCAGGCCATCCAGGCCAATACCAAGCTGCTGATCGTCGAGTCGCCTTCCAACCCACTGGCCGAATTGGTCGATATTGCTGCGCTCAGCGAAATCGCCCATGCCCGTGGGGCCATGCTGGTGGTGGACAACTGCTTCAGCACACCGGCCTTGCAGCAACCGCTCAAGCTCGGTGCCGATATCGTCTTCCACTCCGCAACCAAGTTCATCGATGGCCAAGGCCGTTGCATGGGCGGTGCAGTGGCGGGCCGCGCCGAACAGATGAAGGAAGTGGTCGGTTTCCTGCGCACGGCGGGCCCGACGCTCAGCCCCTTCAACGCCTGGGTATTCACCAAGGGCCTGGAGACGCTGCGCCTGCGTATGCGTGCACACTGCGAGAGTGCTCAGGCACTGGCGCAGTGGCTGGAGCAGCAGGACGGCATCGAAAAAGTGCATTACGCCGGCCTGCCGAGCCATCCGCAGCACGAATTGGCCAAGCGCCAGATGAGTGGCTTCGGCGCTGTAGTGAGCTTTGAGGTCAAGGGCGGCAAGGAAGGGGCCTGGCGCTTCATCGATGCTACCCGGATCGTCTCGATCACCACCAACCTGGGTGACAGCAAGACCACCATCGCTCACCCGGCCACCACCTCCCATGGCCGCTTGACGCCGCAGGAGCGTGCGGCTGCCGGCATCCGCGACAGCCTGATTCGTGTGGCTGTGGGCTTGGAAGACGTGGCGGATCTACAGGCTGATCTGGCGCGTGGACTGGCGGCATTGTGATCGAAATTGGCCTCAATACGCCCGGCCATAACGGCCGGGTCGCTTTGGTCACCGGTGCCGCGCGCGGTATTGGACTTGGTATTGCCGCCTGGCTGATCTGCGAAGGTTGGCAGGTGGTGCTCAGTGACCTCGACCGCCAGCGGGGGGCGAAAGCGGCCAAGGCACTGGGGGACAATGCCTGGTTCATCACCATGGATGTAGCAGACGAGTCCCAAGTCAGTGCCGGGGTGTCCGAGGTGCTCGGGCAATTCGGCAGGCTTGACGCGCTGGTGTGCAATGCTGCGATTGCCAACCCCCACAGCCAGACGCTTGAAAGCCTGAGCCTGGCTCAATGGAATCGTGTGCTGGCAGTCAATCTCAATGGCCCGATGCTGCTGGCCAAGCACTGTGCGCCTTACCTGCGCGCGCACAATGGCGCCATCGTCAACCTGACGTCCACGCGGGCGCGGCAGTCCGAGCCTGACACTGAAGCTTATGCCGCCAGCAAAGGGGGCCTGGTGGCACTGACCCATGCGCTGGCCATCAGCCTGGGCCCGGAGATTCGTGTCAACGCCGTGAGCCCGGGGTGGATTGATGCCCGAGATCCCTCCCAGCGCCGTGCCGAGCCCTTGAGCGATGCCGACCACGCCCAGCACCCCACCGGTCGCGTGGGCACCGTCGAGGACGTTGCAGCCATGGTCGCCTGGCTACTGTCCCGGCAGGCAGCGTTCGTGACCGGTCAGGAGTTCGTGGTCGACGGCGGTATGACCCGCAAGATGATCTACACCTGAAGGCCCTCGTGGGCAGGTAGGCAGAGGAGGGACCGCAAGGTCCCTTTTTCATGTCCAGGCTTGGCTTGGGTCTGAATCAGGGTGTGCTCGGCTTTGCACTGGGCACCAGCGACTTGGAAAAAAACTCAACAGGGCTATTGACTTAGCGTCGTCACCTGCGTAAATTTCGCGGCCTCAGCGAAGCAAACGCAACAAGCAACATCGCGAGGGTGATTAGCTCAGCCGGGAGAGCATCTGCCTTACAAGCAGAGGGTCGGCGGTTCGATCCCGTCATCACCCACCACTTCCTGAGATGTTCCTGACGCTCAAAGCTTTGCAAGAAGCTGACAGCCAGAGAGGAATGCACTGCGCAGCGGTAGTTCAGTCGGTTAGAATACCGGCCTGTCACGCCGGGGGTCGCGGGTTCGAGTCCCGTCCGCTGCGCCATTTTGATTAACAGATGGGTGCTTGTCACCGGTCTGAAGCCACAAGGTCGAGCGCCTTGGGCTGACCCAGTTTCAATCGGGCGCAAGCCTGAACGATACGCAGCGGTAGTTCAGTCGGTTAGAATACCGGCCTGTCACGCCGGGGGTCGCGGGTTCGAGTCCCGTCCGCTGCGCCATCTTCGCATCAAGGTCCCTAGAACACCTTGAGGCAACCATGACGAATGGTCATTGAGCCGTTTTTCATGCCTTCCCCCAGGCTTTCTGGTGGGTAGACCCAAGTTTCAATCGGGCGCAAGCCTGAATGATACGCAGCGGTAGTTCAGTCGGTTAGAATACCGGCCTGTCACGCCGGGGGTCGCGGGTTCGAGTCCCGTCCGCTGCGCCATCTTCGCACCAAGGGCCTTTGAACACCTTGGCGCTACGCGAAAGCGACCTTCGGGTCGCTTTTTGCGTTTTTGGCGTTTGCCGTATTTACCTTGCCGCCTGCATGAAACCTTGCGGGTACTTCACCGACCAGCGGTTCCTGTACCTGGCTGCTGTGTTGCACAATAGGCACCTTCTTGAAATACCCGGAACCCTCGATGACAAGATCTTCCGTTTCTGGTGCGCTCGTGCTGGCCGCCCTGTTGGCCGTGTCGAGCGGTTGTGCGTCCAAGAAACCTGCGGTGTACGAGCATGAGAACTTCGACGACTCAGGCACGTTCTCGCGCAGCTTTCCCGTAGGGGATGCCAACTCCTGCGAAGCCGCACGCCGTGCGCTGCTCAGCCAGGGCTATATCATCACCAGCAGCGGCCCTAACCAGGTGGTCGGCAACAAGAGTTTCCAGCAAAACAGCGATAACCACCTGCAGATCAGCTTCAATGTCACGTGTGCGCCCGATGCGAGCGACGAGCAGCACTCGACCATGTTCGCCAACGCCTTGCAGGACCGCTATGCCCTGAAGAAGTCCAATACATCGGCAAGCCTGGGAGTAGGGGTGCTGGGGTCGGTGTCGATGCCGATTGGCTCGAGCGATGACTCCATGGTGAAAGTGGCCAGTGAGACAGTCACCGCCGCGCAGTTTTACGACCGCTACTTCGCGTTGGTGGAAAGTTACCTGCCCAAGACCAAGCCCAAGGCCCAATCCTTGAGCCAGCCCAAAGCTGAACAACCCGCGCCCAAGGCTGAGAAGCCTGCGGTGGAACTGGGCTTGCCGGAGCAGGCTGCGGCAAACCCAGCGCCAGTCCCGGTCGAGGCTGCACCTGCACCTGCACCTGCACCGGCTGAGCCAGACACTGCGCCCAAGGACGGTGCATCGCCCGCGGCCGTCGCGCCTAGCCAGCAGGCTCTCCAGGCACCTGACAGTGGGGATGAATTGAGCTCGCAGCCCGTTGCGCCCCCGGCCGATGCGGCGCCCATCGAGGTGCAGCCGGCTGAGCCGGCCGTGCCAGCCCCGCAGGATCAAACGGCTACACAGGGCCAGCCCTCTACCCCATGAGGCCGCAAAGCCGGCGCCGCCACGCTTCGGGCGTCAAATCGGCCAGGCGCTAGCGAGGTTTGGCAGACCGGTCGATCAGCGGTACGCCACTGAGCGCCTGCAGCGTTTGGAAGGTGATGGCCGCGCAAATCTCGACCACTTCGAGCCCTGCCGGCGTGACGTCCAGTACCGCGAGGTCCGTGTAGATGCGGCTCACGCACCCGATGCCCGTCAGAGGGTAGGTGCATTCGCTCACCAATTTGCTTTCGCCGGTTTTGGTCAGGTGGTCCATCATCACGAAGACTTGCCGGGCGCCGGTGGCCAGGTCCATCGCGCCGCCCACCGCGGGGATCGACCCCTCGGCGCCGGTGTGCCAGTTAGCCAGGTCGCCGTTCACCGAAACCTGAAAAGCACCGAGCACGGCGATGTCCAGATGCCCACCGCGCATCATCGAAAATGAATCGGCGTGGTGGAAATAGGCACCACCGGTCAGCAGGGTCACGTGCTGCTTGCCAGCATTGATCAAGTCGTCGTCTTCCTCGCCTGGCGCAGGGCTGGGTCCCATGCCCAGCACTCCATTTTCACTGTGCAGGAACACTTCCTTGTCGCCCAGGTAGTTGGCGACCAGTGTGGGGGCGCCGATGCCCAGGTTGACGTAGGCACCTTCCTCAATGTCGGCTGCAACACGCTGGGCCATGGCGGTACGCGAGAGTCGTTGGTTGATGGTCATGGCCAGGCCTCAGAATGGGTGGGTGGTCTGATGGGCGGCGGCGGGGGCCGCTACCACGCGTTGCACGAAGATGCCCGGCGTGACGATATGCTCCGGGTCCAGCTCACCCAGCGCGACGATCTGGTCGACCTGGACGATGGCGGTCTTGGCAGCCATGGCCATGATCGGCCCGAAGTTGCGGGCGGCCTTGCGGTAGATCAGGTTGCCCCAGCGATCACCCTTGTGAGCCTTGATCAAGGCGAAATCGGCGTGCAACGGCATCTCCAGTACGTACTGGCGGCCGTCGATCTCCCGCGTTTCCTTGCCTTCGGCGAGCAAGGTGCCATAGCCGGTAGGTGAAAAGAAGGCGCCGATGCCAGAGCCTGCTGCGCGAATGCGCTCGGCCAGGTTGCCTTGCGGTACGACCTCCAGCTCGATCTTGCCAGCCCGATACAGGGCGTCGAAAACGTACGAGTCCGATTGGCGCGGGAACGAACAGATGATCTTGCGCACACGTTCGGCCTTGAGCAATGCAGCAAGGCCAGTGTCGCCGTTGCCAGCATTGTTGCTGATGATGGTCAGGTCGCGTGCACCGGTGGCGATCAACCCGTCGATGAGTTCAGAGGGCATGCCGGCCGTACCGAAACCGCCGATCAGCAGGGTCGAGCCATCGGTGATGCCCGCCACGGCGCTGGCAATGGTTGCGTGGGTCTTGTCGATCAAGGCGTAGCTCCCGTCGATGCTTGTAAAAACGCCACCTGTGCAGTGCACCATGCTTCGAGCACTGACTGGCGTTTGATGGGGAATGAACATGAAGCTAGCTTGCCGCAAGCCGGGCCATGGGCGCAGGCGCCGAGGCAATATCTGGGCGATTACCGAACCGTTGTTGCGCGCGCGCGTCGCGTCGGCCTGTGTGAGGGGCGAATTGGATTAAACGAACGAGCCGGTCCACAGGTCCATGATCCTGACACGCGAGGGCGCGCTGCGCGAAAAGCATCGTCACGTCACCCTCCTGTCACGTCATCGCGCTAGGGTGCCGATGAACTCAGCAAACCGTATTCGGATAAGGACGCAGGAAGATGGACGACTACCAGGAAGAGCTGCTGGAATTTCAGGCCCACGAGATGGACACGCCTGAACCGGCCGAAGACGCTACCGAACTTTAGTCCCCGCGTCGCTGCGTGCGGCGGTAACCGCCAGGCGTGAGCCCAGTCCAGCGCTTGAACGCGCGCTGGAAAGCCTCTGCCGAAGCGAACCCCAGCAGGTAGGCGATTTCGCCGAAGCTCAACTGGGTGTCGCGGATATAGGTCTCGGCCAGGTCGCGTCGTGTGCCGTTCAACAGGTCACGAAAACGCGTGCCTTCTTCTGCCAGCCTGCGACGCAGCGTCCAGGGCGGAAGTTGGAGCTGCAGGGCAATTTCGTCGAGCTCTGGTTCACGTCCACCGTTTAGCAGCGGCCCTAGCAAATGGGTTATACGCTCGCCTAGGCTGCGCACGCGGGTCAGCTGATCCATGTGCGCCTCGCTCAGGGCCAGCAGTTGGTGCCAGGTGCTGGGGCAATGCCTGGGGTTTGGCAATTGCAGCGTGGCGCGGCTCAGGCGCAACTGGTTGCACTCGGCGGCAAAGCGAACCGGCGCGCTGCACAGGGGCTGATAGAGGGTGGCGTAGCTTGGGGCTGCGAACTCGATGTCCATCCGCTCGGCCACCACTGGCGTACCGACCAGGTCGCCCAGCTGGGCCAGCCAGCCGGCGAGCAGCGAGTCGACCACAAAGCGGTTGTAGGCGTTGTAGGGGCTGATGGAGTAAAAACGCAGCCAAGCGCCTTCGCCATCTTCGCAGTAAGTGCAATGGCCTCGATAGTTGGACGCGTACAGCGGCTCGAAGCGTAGCAGGGTGCGCGCCGCCTCGCCCAGGGTCGGCGCTTGCCCTGCCGTGACCCCGGCCAGCCCGGTATGGGCCAGCCGGCTCAACTGGCCAATCTGCAAACCCAGTGCAGGCTCGGCGCACAATGCGATGGCGGCGTGGCCCAGGTGCATGTAGCGCGGTATCGACAGGCGCGCATTGGCCTGGGCCAGCCGCGCCGGGTCCAGGCCATAGCGTTCGAGCAAGGGTGCAGGGTCGTGACCCAGCCGTCGAATCGCCTCCGCCAAGGGTTGCACAAAGCCTACCGACAGGTCGCCCAGCCTTACCTGCGGGCGGCTCATGGTGCTAGAGCCATATGTTCAGCAAGCGGGCACCTGGGCTGGGTGGCCCAGCCAACAGGTCGCCGGCTTGCCAGACGAAACCCTGGCCATCGGCGCCGTGCTCCCAGAACTGGCCGCGCATGAAGACGCTCACACTGCTCACCTGGTGACCGATAGGCGCGGTCAGCCGGTGCCAGGCGTCCTGCTCGCTGACTTCGCCACGCTTGACGGCCAAGCGCGTGCTGACAGGCTGATGGCGATTTCCCCGCCAGGGCTCCAGCCAGCTGTGCCTGCCGCTCAGGAAGGCAGGGATGGCCACCAGTTCGACCGACTGGGCCAGCAACTGGTGGTGATTCTCCGGATACCAGCTGTCGCTTCCCACCAATACGCCAAGCCGCCCCGCAGGCGTCTGCAGCACCTGCAGAGGCTGGTCCACACCCGGGTGTATGAACCGCCTGTTCTCGCTGTCCGGATAGTGCTGGGGCTGGGGTTGGCCCAGGATGGTGCCGTCGCCGGCGAACACCACGCTGCTGTTGAACAACGGACCGCGCCCGGGGTGCAATGCACCCTCGCTGACGTAGGGTTGCGGCAGCACGATCGAGCCGGCTACCAGGGTTACGCCGAATTCCTTGGCCAAGCCGCCGAACACCTGCTGGTAATCGGCGGCCATCTGATCGGCCTTCATGCGCAGATGAGCATCGGCCCGTCGGTCATCGCCCTCGGCCGCGAGCATGGCCCAGCCATAGCGAAGCGGATTGCTCAGTTCGAACCATTGCAGGGCCTCACGCTGGTGGGTCACCTGGTACAACGCGTTCTTCTCGCCGCGTGCCCACAGCCAGGTACCGATGTGCTCAGGCAATACCACCACGGTGCGAGGCGTGATCAGGCCCAGCGTGCGCGCCTGCTCGAGGTAGGCGGCAAGCTTGCGGTGCAGACGTTGCAGGTCCTGGTAGTCCCCTGGGTACAGCAGCGGCTCGACGCCCAGCAGGTTGCCGTGTTCACCGGGTTGCCCGTGGTTGACTGCCAGCTCGATGCGCAGGTCGGACAGGTAGTGCCCCTGCGGGCGCTGTTGGGTCCAGAAGGCATAACCACACAAGGCGGCGATCACCACCAGCAGCAGGGCAGTTGTCAGGAGTTTTTTCATGAAACAGTAGAAGGCAATGGGCATGAGGGAGCCCTAGGGTAGACGCGCTGTTCGTGATGATCAATAACTTGTCAGTTCCGGTCATTGAGCCGGTTCAAACGGCTGTTTACTGTCTGCTTCATATAACGACAAGGCCGCCTTTAGGCCAGATGCCCGTTTACCGTGATCACCTTGGGAATCCGAACCATGACCGACACCCCTTACCCGCACCTGCTGGCCCCGCTGGACCTGGGCTTCACCACGTTGCGTAACCGTACCCTGATGGGCTCCATGCACACGGGTCTTGAGGAACGTCCTGGCGGGTTCGAGCGCATGGCTGCCTATTTTGCCGAACGGGCGCAGGGCGGCGTAGGGCTGATGGTCACAGGCGGCATTGCACCCAATGACGAGGGCGGTGTGTACGCAGGCGCCGCCAAACTCAGCACCGATGCCGAAGCCGAGCAGCACCGCATCGTCACCGAAGCAGTGCACGCCGCCGGTGGCAAGATTTGCCTGCAGATCCTGCATGCCGGGCGCTATGCCTACAGCCCGCGTCAAGTGGCGCCAAGCGCCATTCAAGCGCCGATCAACCCGTTCAAGCCCCGGGAACTGGACGAGGCGGGAATCGAAAAACAGATTGCCGACTTCGCCCACTGCGCGCTGCTTGCGCAAAAGGCAGGTTACGACGGCGTCGAGGTCATGGGCTCGGAAGGCTATTTCATCAACCAGTTCCTCGCCGCCCACACCAACCACCGCACCGACCGTTGGGGTGGCAGCTACGAAAATCGCATGCGCCTGGCGGTGGAAATCGTCAGCCGGGTGCGCGGCGCGGTGGGCCCGAATTTCATCATCATCTTCCGCCTTTCGATGCTCGACCTGGTCGAGGGCGGCAGCTCCTGGGACGAGATCGAGACCCTGGCCAAGGCCATCGAGCGGGCGGGCGCCACGTTGATCAACACGGGTATTGGCTGGCACGAGGCGCGCATTCCCACCATCGCCACCAAGGTGCCGCGGGCAGCCTTCAGCAAGGTCACCGCCAAGTTGCGTGGAGTAGTGGGTATTCCTTTGATCACCACCAACCGTATCAATACCCCAGAAGTGGCCGAGGCGGTGCTGGCCGAAGGGGATGCGGACATGGTGTCCATGGCCCGGCCGTTTCTGGCCGATCCTGCCTTCGTCAACAAGGCTGCGGCCGGGCGTGCTGATGAAATCAATACCTGCATCGGCTGCAACCAGGCGTGCCTGGACCATACGTTCGGCGGCAAGCTGACCAGCTGCCTGGTAAACCCACGGGCCTGCCATGAAACCGAACTCAACTACCTGCCCGTGCGCATGGCCAAGCGCATTGCCGTCGTGGGTGCCGGCCCAGCAGGCCTTGCCGCTGCAACAGTGGCCGCTGAACGTGGCCATGTGGTGACCTTGTTCGAATCGGCCAGCGAAATTGGCGGCCAGTTCAATGTTGCCAAGCGCGTGCCAGGCAAAGAGGAATTCAACGAGACCCTGCGGTATTTTCGCAACAAGCTAAGCACCACGGGCGTTGACGTACGCTTGAACACGCGCGTCGACGTGCCAGCGCTGGTGGCCGGCGGCTATGACGAAATCATCCTCGCGACTGGCATTCTGCCCCGCGCGCCGGCGATCCCGGGGATTGGGCACCCCAAGGTGCTCAGCTACCTGGATGTGCTGCTCGAGCGTAAGCCTGTGGGCAAGACAGTGGCTGTGATCGGCGCCGGGGGCATCGGTTTCGATGTATCCGAATACCTGGTGCATCAGGGCGTATCCACCAGCCTGGACCGCGAAGCATTCTGGAAGGAGTGGGGTATCGATACCCACCTCCAAGCGCGCGGTGGTGTGGCCGGTATCACGCCACAGCCCCACGCACCCGCCCGGCAGGTGTACTTGATGCAGCGCAAGACCTCCAAGGTAGGGGATGGCTTGGGCAAGACCACTGGCTGGATCCACCGCACCGGGTTGAAGAACAAGCAGGTGAAGATGCTCAATGGCGTCGAGTACCTGGCCATTGATGACGCGGGCCTGCATGTGCGCATTGGCGGCGGCGAGCCGCAGGTGCTGGCGGTGGACAACGTGGTGATCTGCGCAGGCCAGGACCCGCTGCGCGAATTGCAGGATGGTCTGGTGGCTGCGCGGCAGTCGGTACACTTGATCGGCGGTGCTGACGTGGCGGCAGAGCTCGATGCCAAGCGGGCGATCGATCAGGGGTCGAGGTTGGCGGCGCAGCTTTGATTCACGGCCCACACCAGTGGCTGTGCTGATAGACTGGCGCTCATGCCTGTCGAACTCCCCCTGGCCCCTCTGCAACGCCTGACATTGCCCTGGCTGGCGAGGGGGCAGGTCGAGACCGCCATCCTGCGCCTTGACCTGATCGACCCTCTGATCAGCGGCAACAAGTGGTTCAAGCTTCGCCATCACCTTGAGCAGGCGCTCGATGCCAAGGCCCCTGGCCTGGTGAGCCTGGGCGGCAACCATTCCAACCACCTTCATGCTCTGGCCGCTGCCGGCAAGCGGTTGGGCCTGGCCACGGCCGGCCTGCTGCGGGGGCACCCGTGCCAAACACCCACCGTGCAGGACTTGCAGGCAATGGGCATGCAACTGCACTGGCTGGGTTACGAGGGCTACCGACAACGTAACGAGGTGGGGTTCTGGACGCCCTGGCACGCGCGCTATCCCGGCTGGCACTGCATCCCCGAAGGGGGAGGCGGGCAGGCCGGCGCCCAGGGGTGCGCGTCGATCGTGACCCACCTGCACGCGCAGCTTGCGACACTGGGCTGGCCGGACTATGACGCCTGGTGGCTGGCCGCGGGCACCGGCACCACGCTTGCAGGCCTGGTGCTGGCCGAGTCAGGGGCCCATGCCGTGCATGGGGCGTTGGCCGTACCCGACCACTATGGCGTGGCCGAGACCGTGGCGGCACTTGCCGGCACCCAGGGTTACCGCCTGCACAGTGCCAGCCGGGGCGGCTTCGGCAAGTTCGACGAACAACTGCTGGCCTTCATTGCCGACTGCGAGCAGCAGGCCGGGATCCCTTTCGAGGCGCTCTATACCGGCAAGGCATTGCTCGCGCTCAAGGCTCAGGTCGAAGCCGGATTGTTCGCGCCCGGCACTCGCTTGGTGTTCGTCCATACCGGCGGCTTGCAGGGCCGTCGGGGTTACTTGTAAGGCAGCATGCGCAGCAACGTATTGTCGCGTTTGACATAGTGATGATAAAGGCCGGCCAGCGCATGCAGGCCGATCAGCCAGTAGCCCCAGGTACCCACACGCTCATGCCAGCCCTTGATGAACTTGGCCAGGTCTACGTCAGGGCCGATCAGGTGCGGCAGCTCAAGGCCATAGAACGGCACCGGTTTGTCGGCGGCGCTGAGGATCAGCCAGCCGGCCAGCGGCATGCCGATCATCAGCAGGTACAGCAGCAGGTGAACCAGATGGGCCAGGCCGGTTTGCCAGGCAGGGGGTTTGGGTGAGATGGGAGGCGCGCGATGGACCACGCGCATGGCCAGGCGCAGCCACACCAGCACGAACACGCTCAGGCCCAACATGAAATGCAGGTCTTTCATCAGGTTACGCTCTGCGCTGTCGCGCGGGAAGATCCCGCGAAACTCGATACAGGCATAAACGGCGGCCAGCAGCACCAGCATCAGCCAGTGCAGGACAATGGACACGCGCGCGTAATGGGGCGCTGGGGTGCTCGAAACCATGGTTGATCCTCATCGGTCGGTGGGGCAGCGCTCTTGGTGGCGCTCAGGTCCAGTTTACGGGTTACCCGGGCTGCATCATTGCTCCAGGTCGGTGAAAAATATGTTGCCGCCTATGGGGAGGATCTACGGTCAGAGAGCCAGCGCGCCTGGCCACTGATCGGCAACCAGGAACACCCGCTCTACCTCTTGCCAGCTGCCGTCCTGCTGCCGTTGCATGTTGACCAGCAACTGCGCAGGCGCATCGGGCGCCAGCAGGTGCAGCCACGCGGCGAACTGAGCAGCGCTCCAGACCTCGCAGGCCGCACACCGTGCGGGGGCCAGCCAGGCGCTGCGCGCCAGCGGTTGCCAATGCCCGTCTGGTGCGCTGATCCAGTCCTTGCGATGCAACCACCGGCCACGCAAGTGCTGGGGGTGGACGCCCTGCGGCGCCTGGCTCGCGGCCAGCGTCGGGTAGAACAGGTAGCCCCCCATCCACATGCTGGCCTGCACCGTAGGCAGGTCGAGCCGCTCGAGGGCGGTACGGCCCTGGGTGCTGGCTGACATGGGCAACTGGTGGCGGCGGGTGTGTTCCAGCTTGGCTTGCAGGCGATCGTGGCAGCCAGGCCCCAGCCAGCCCCCGGGGTCGGTACCGAAGCGCTCAGGGCCCAGGTACAGCTTGATGGCCAGTTCCAGGTGATGCACCCCATCGCGATCACGCAGCACCACATCCAGCTCGCCCAAGGTCCGGCCGTCTTCGCGGATAGCCAGGTTGGCCGCCAACAGTTCGACGCCGGGCGCCTGTTGCAAGGCAAACTGCCACAGGCGTTCGTAATACAGCCCGAGGCGGCGGCTGCCAAGGCCCTTGAGCCAGTGCTGCAAGGGCGTGTCATCGGCGTCCAGCCCGTGCAGCCAGGCCTGTAAGGCCTGCGGCCGCTCCACCCAGAGGCTGCCTGCCAGCGGGTGGCGCTGGGGGCAGCCTGCGTTCTCCAGCAGCGGCGGCGAGAGCAGGGTCCAGGCAAGGTCACGCACCGCGGGGCGCTGGAACAGCCGGGGCAGGTGCACGAGCGAAGGAAATGGCATCATCCTGCGAGCATAGCCGGTTTGCCGCTGCTTCGTGGTTCGCCCATAATCGCTGCATCGTCACCCGTCGCAGAGCCTTGCAGGAGCCCCATGGAGCAATTTCGCAATATCGGTATCATCGGTCGTCTCGGCAGCTCGCAGGTGCTGGACACCATCCGCCGACTGAAAAAATTCCTCCTCGAGCGCCACTTGCATGTGATCCTCGAAGACACCATCGGTGAAGTCCTGCCCGGCCACGGGCTGCAGACTTCCACCCGCAAGCTGCTGGGCGAGGTCTGTGACCTGGTCATCGTGGTCGGCGGCGACGGCAGCCTGCTGGGCGCTGCGCGTGCCCTGGCGCGTCACAATATCCCGGTACTGGGCATCAATCGGGGCAACCTGGGCTTTCTCACTGACATCCGTCCGGATGAACTGGAAGAGAAAGTCTCCGAGGTGCTCGAGGGTCACTACCTGGTCGAGAACCGTTTCCTGCTGCAAGCCGAAGTGCGCCGTCATCAGGAGGCGATCGGCCAGGGCGATGCGCTCAACGACGTGGTCCTGCACCCCGGCAAGTCCACCCGCATGATCGAATTCGAGATCTACATCGACGGCCAGTTCGTCTGCAGCCAGAAGGCCGACGGCCTGATCGTCGCCACCCCGACCGGCTCCACCGCCTACGCATTGTCCGCAGGTGGCCCGATCATGCACCCCAAGCTCGATGCAATCGTCATCGTGCCCATGTACCCGCACACCTTGTCAGGGCGGCCGATCGTCGTCGATGGCAACAGCGAGCTGAAGATCGTGGTGGCCAAGGACCTGCAGATCTACCCGCAGGTGTCGTGTGACGGTCAGAACCACTTCACCTGTGCACCCGGTGATACCATCACGGTGAGCAAGAAGCCCCAGAAGCTGCGCCTGATCCACCCGCTGGACCACAACTACTACGAAGTCTGCCGCACGAAGCTTGGCTGGGGCAGCCGCCTGGGGGGCAGGGACGACTGATGCTGGATCCGGCGCGCAGTTTCGACATCATCGGTGACGTTCACGGCTGTGCCTTGACCCTCGAGCGTTTGCTCGACACCCTCGGTTACCAGCGCATTGCCGGCGTCTGGCGCCACCCTCGGCGCCAGGCGCTGTTTTTGGGCGATATCGTGGACCGCGGCCCGCGTATCCGCGAAGCCCTGCACATCGTTCACGACATGGTCGCCGCCGGGCAGGCGCACTGCATCATGGGCAATCACGAATACAGCGCCCTAGGGTGGGTGACGCCGGCACTGCCGGGCAGCGGTAAGGCCTTCGTGCGCGAACACACCCCTCGCCACGCCAGGCTCATCGACGAAACCCTCACCCAGTTCGCCCATCACCCTGCGGACTGGCAGGCGTTTCTCGACTGGTTCCAGACGCTACCCCTGTTCATCGATGCCGGTCGCTTTCGCCTCGTACACGCCTGCTGGGATGCACGCCTGATCGAGCCTCTGCGTCGCCAGTACCCCGACGGGCGCGTCGACCGCCACTTCGTCCAGGCGTCGGCGGTGAGCGGCAGCTTTGCCGCCAACGTCTGCAACCGCCTGCTGCGCGGCACCGACATGCGCTTGCCCGATGGCCTCACCCTGACCGGTGGCGATGGCCTGACCCGCGCCTTCTTCCGCACCAAGTTCTGGGAAGACGACCCGCAGACCTACGGCGATATCGTCTTCCAGCCCGATGCGCTGCCAGCGGAGGTGGCCAACACACCGCTGAGCCACAGCCAGAAAAGCGCGTTGCTGCGCTACGCCGAGGACGAGCCCATGCTGTTCGTTGGCCATTACTGGCGCAGCGGCCGGCCTGCCCCGATTCGCAGCAACCTGGCCTGCCTGGACTACAGCGCCGTGTTGTACGGCAAGCTGGTCGCCTACAGGCTGGACGATGAAACCCGTATCGACCCCCGCAAGTTCGTCTGGGTGGATGTCGACCGACCACAGGCTAGCCAATGAACATTATCCAAGTGATGCGCCTGCCGCTGACGGTGGACCTCAGCGGTTTCGTGCAGATGCTGCAACGCTTGCAGGTCCCGCACCGGGTCAGCGAGGAGGGCGAGGACCAGGTACTCTGGGCGCCTGATACCCTGGCCGACGAGGTGTTGCACCTCTACCAGCGCTACCCCGATGGCAACGCCGACCTGCAGGCCGAGCCTGACCCCGCGTTGCCCGACCAGCAGATGCAGGAGGTGCCACAGCCGTCGCTGCTGGCCCAGGCTAAGGCTTGCAAGGTCACTGCCCTGACGCTGCTGCTGACCTTCATGGTCGCTGGGCTCACGGGCTTGGGCGACAACTTCACCACCATCAGCTGGTTCACGTTTCTCGATTTTCACGTGCAGGGCGATTACCTGTACTTCGCGCCCCTGGCCGAGGGCCTGGCGCACGGGCAATGGTGGCGGCTGGTCTCGCCCATGCTGCTGCATTTCGGCGCGCTGCACCTGGCCATGAACAGCCTGTGGTTCTGGGAGCTGGGCAAGCGCATCGAACTGCGCCAGGGCCCGTGGACGTTGCTGGTGCTCACCCTGCTGTTCAGCCTGGTATCGAACCTGGCCCAACACTACACCACGGGGCCTGGCCTGTTCGGTGGGCTTTCAGGCGTGCTTTATGGCCTGCTCGGGCACATCTGGCTGTATCAATGGCGGGCGCCAAACCCGCACTTCAACCTGCCCAAGGGCGTGCTGGTGATGATGCTCCTCTGGCTGGTGGTGTGCCTGACCGGCGTCGTCGGCACCCTGGGCCTGGGCCAGATCGCCAACGCCGCGCACGTCGGCGGGTTGCTCATCGGATGCCTGACCGGGCTCTTGGGTGGGGCGCTCGCCCGGCGTAAACTGTCGGCTTGAATCAGGAGACAACATGTCCACTTTCGCGCAAATGATCGAAAACATCACCCCGGAAATCTACGAGAGCCTGAAACTGGCCGTGGAAATCGGCAAATGGTCGGACGGCCGCAAGCTGACTGCCGAGCAGAAAGAGCTGTCCCTGCAAGCGGTCATCGCCTGGGAGATGAAAAACCTGCCCGAGGACCAGCGCACCGGTTACATGGGCCCGCAGGAATGTGCGTCCAAGTCCGCCCCCGTTCCCAACATCCTGTTCAAGTCGGACTCGGTACATTGATCGAACTCGCTCGTGGCTCGTTGAGCAAAATGGCCGTCAGCCTGGCGGCCCCCGTGGTGCAATACAGCTTTCGCCTAGGCGATACCCTGGTGCCAGTCAACCCGCTGATCGGCAAGCCGCTGCGCCTGCACTACCTGGGCGCCATCCACTGCAGCCACTGCGGCAAGCGCACCAAGAGCAGCTACAGCCAGGGTTACTGCTACCCCTGCATGACCAAGCTGGCCCAGTGCGACATGTGCATCATGGCCCCGGAGCGCTGCCACTACGACGCAGGCACCTGCCGCGATCCGTCCTGGGGCGAGCAGTTCTGCATGACCGACCACGTGGTCTACCTGGCCAACTCCTCCGGTATCAAGGTCGGTATCACCCGCGCCACCCAGTTGCCCACCCGCTGGCTCGACCAGGGTGCCAGCCAGGCCTTGCCTATCCTCAGGGTGGCCACCCGGCAGCAGTCCGGGCTGGTCGAAGACCTGCTGCGCAGTCAGGTGCCGGACCGCACCAATTGGCGCGCCCTGCTCAAGGGTGACGCCGCGCTGCTTGATCTGCCGGCCTTGCGCGATCAGGTGCTGGAGGCGTGTGCCGAAGGGCTTGGCCAGCTGCAGGCGCGCTTCGGCCTGCAGGCGATTCAGCCCCTGACCGACGCCGAGGTCGTGCACATGACGTACCCGGTCCAGGCTTACCCCACCAAGGTGGTCAGCTTCAACCTGGACAAGACCCCGATCGTGGAGGGCACGCTGCTGGGCATCAAGGGCCAGTACCTGATCTTCGACACCGGTGTGATCAATATTCGCAAGTACACGGCCTACCAGTTGGCCGTGCTCCAGTAAAAGGGACCTGCAGATGCGTACCGAACAACCGCAAGTGATCCATCTCAAGGACTACAAGGCGCCTGAGTACCTGATCGACGAAACGCACCTGACCTTCGAGCTGTTCGAAGACCACACCCTGGTCCACGCGCAACTGATCATGCGCCGCAACCCGGTGCATGGGGGCGGCCTGCCTGCGCTGGTGCTCGACGGCCAGCAACTCGAGCTGGTGCGCGCCGCCCTCGACGATGAACCCTTGCAGGCCGGCGACTACCAGATCGACGCAGGCAGCCTGACCGTCCAGCCACGGGCAGCGCAATTCACCCTCGACACCACCGTCAAGATCCATCCGGAAACCAACACAGCGCTCGAGGGCCTGTACAAGTCCGGCAAGATGTTCTGCACCCAGTGCGAAGCCGAGGGTTTCCGCAAGATCACCTACTACCTCGATCGCCCCGATGTCATGAGCATCTTCACCA
Source organism: Pseudomonas sp. UBA5568 (assembly GCF_002425525.1). Classification (NCBI taxonomy): domain Bacteria; kingdom Pseudomonadati; phylum Pseudomonadota; class Gammaproteobacteria; order Pseudomonadales; family Pseudomonadaceae; genus Pseudomonas; species Pseudomonas sp. UBA5568. The sequence continues at coordinate 51,557 of NZ_DIMK01000049.1, forward strand.
CCACGGTGATCGCCGAACAGCATCGCTACCCGGTGCTGCTCTCCAACGGCAACCCGGTAGGCAGCGGCCCTGCCGAGGATGGCCGTCACTGGGCGACCTGGGAAGACCCGTTCATGAAGCCGGCGTACCTGTTCGCCCTGGTCGCAGGCGACCTGTGGTGCGTGGAAGACACCTTCACCCGCCAGTCGGGCCGTGATGTGACCCTGCGCATCTATGTCGAGCCGGAGAACATCGACAAGTGCAACCACGCCATGGTCAGCCTGAAGAAGTCCATGCGTTGGGACGAAGAGGTGTATGGCCGCGAGTACGACCTGGACATCTTCATGATCGTCGCGGTCAACGACTTCAACATGGGGGCCATGGAAAACAAAGGCCTTAACATCTTCAACTCCAGCTGCGTGCTGGCGCGCGCCGAAACGGCCACCGATGCCGCGCATCAGCGGGTCGAAGCGGTGGTGGCCCATGAGTACTTCCACAACTGGTCGGGCAACCGCGTCACCTGCCGCGACTGGTTCCAACTGTCGCTCAAGGAAGGCTTCACGGTGTTCCGCGATGCCGAGTTCAGCGCCGACATGAATTCACGCACCGTCAAGCGCATCGAGGACGTTGCCTACCTGCGCACCCATCAGTTCGCCGAGGATGCGGGCCCCATGGCCCACCCGGTGCGCCCTGACAGCTTCATCGAGATTTCCAACTTCTACACCCTGACCGTGTACGAAAAAGGCTCGGAAGTGGTACGCATGGTGCGCACGCTGCTGGGGGCCGAGGGCTTCCGCCAGGGCAGCGACCTGTACTTCGAGCGTCACGATGGGCAAGCGGTGACCACCGACGACTTCATCAAGGCGATGGAAGATGCCAACGGCGTCGACCTGACTCAGTTCAAGCGCTGGTACAGCCAGGCCGGTACGCCGCGCCTGGAGGTGAGCGATGCCTACGATGAAGCGGCGCGCACCTATAGCCTGACGTTCCGCCAGAGCTGCCCACCCACCCCAGACAAGGCCGAGAAGCTGCCCTTCGTGATTCCGGTCGAATTGGGCCTGCTCGATGCCCAGGGCAACGACCTGCCGCTGCAATTGGCGGGCGAGTCCTCGGCAGTGGGCAGCACCCGGGTGCTGTCGGTGACCGAGGCCGAGCAGACCTTCGTCTTCCAGGGTATTGAAGCGCGGCCGCTGCCGTCGCTGCTGCGCGGTTTCAGTGCCCCGGTCAAGCTGAGCTTCCCATACGACCGCGACCAGTTGATGTTCCTGATGCAGCACGACAGCGACGGCTTCAACCGTTGGGAAGCCGGTCAGCAACTGGCCGTTCAGGTGTTGCAGGAGCTGATCGGCCAGCACCAGCTTGGTCAGGCGCTGCAACTGGACCCGCGTCTGCTCAAGGCGTTGGATACGGTGCTGGGCGACACCTCGCTCGATGCTGCCATGGTGGCCGAAATGCTCTCGCTGCCAGGGGAGGGCTACCTGACCGAGATCAGCCAGGTGGCCGATGTGGACGCCATCCACGCAGCCCGCGAGTTCGCTCGCCGGCAAATTGCCGAGCACTTGTTCGAGCCGCTCTGGACGCGTTACCAGGCCAACCGCGCGGTCTCGCGTAACACCGCGTACGTTGCCTCTGCCGAGCACTTTGCTCGCCGCAGCCTGCAGAACATCGCCCTGTCGTACCTGATGCTCAGCGCCAAACCGCAGGTGCTGGAAGCGACCCTGGAGCAGTTCGAGCAGTGCGACAACATGACCGAGCGCCTCACGGCCCTGGCGGTGCTGGTCAACTCGCCCTTCGAGGCCGAGCGCGCCAAGGCCCTGGAAAGCTTTGCTGAGCACTTCAAGGACAACCCCCTGGTCATGGACCAGTGGTTCAGCGTGCAGGCGGCCAGTACCTTGCCAGGTGGCTTGGCACGGGTGAAGGCGTTGATGCAACACCCGGCCTTCACCCTGAAGAACCCGAACAAGGTGCGCGCGGTGGTCGGCGCCTTTGCCGGCCAGAACCTGGTCAACTTCCATGCTGCCGATGGCTCCGGCTACCGCTTCCTGGCGGATCTGGTGATCGAGCTCAATGCGCTCAACCCGCAGATCGCCTCCCGGCAATTGGCGCCGCTGACCCGCTGGCGCAAGTATGACGCCGCCCGGCAGGCCCTGATGAAGGGTGAGCTGGAGCGGATTCTGGCCGCTGGTGAACTCTCCAGTGACGTGTACGAAGTCGTGAGTAAAAGCCTGGCATGACGCCCCGGGGGGCGCCTGATGGCCCCCCGATTTCGACTGCCGACGTTGTTACGCTGCACACGCAGCGCCTGCCGGGGAATCCTGTTCCCCTGCAGGCGCTGCATCTTCTGCGCATGAACCACGCGCCTTGCGCTGATAACAAAACATAACACCCCGCCCGTTGTGCTCCTCCAAATCCTCCCGTTACGATCACCGCACGCCCTTGCAGGCCTCTATTGCAGGCATTTGTGCGTTTCTGCAAGGTATTGACCCACCCAACAAAAATACAATCGGGGGCAGTCATGAGGAATTGGAGCAGGCGCGCTGGATGGCCGATGGCGGCCGCAGCAGTGCTCACCCTTGCACTGAGTGGATGGCAAGGCGCGCAGGCTGCGTCAGCCGATGAATACTCCACCGAATCGGCCAAAGCCAGTCAAAGGCTGTTGATCGACGCTGCCCATGCGGGCACGCGCGTGGTCGTGGTCGGCGACCGTGGCCATATCCTGTTCTCCGATGACCAGGGCAGCACCTGGACTCAGGCCCGCGTGCCAACCCGCCAGTTGCTGACGGCTGTCTTTTTCCTTGATGACAAGCGCGGTTGGGCCGTGGGCCACGATGCGCAGATCCTCGCCACCGGCGACGGCGGGGCGACCTGGAGCAAGCAGTTCGAAGACGTGTCGCGCGAAGCGCCCTTGCTCGACATTGTGTTCCTCGATGCCCAGCACGGCCTGGCCGTCGGCGCCTACGGCGCCTTGCTCGAAACCACGGACGGGGGCCAGCATTGGCAGGACGTGGCCGAGCGCCTCGACAACCCCGACCAGTTGCACCTCAATGCCATCACCCAGGTGCGTGACGCTGGTTTGTTCATCGTCGGGGAGCAGGGCAGCATGTACCGCTCCGAGGACAACGGGCAGCACTGGCAGAAAGTGGAAGGGCCTTACCAGGGGTCGCTGTTCGGCGTGATCGGCACTGCCCAGGCGCGTACCCTGCTGGCGTTCGGCTTGCGCGGCAACCTGCTGCGCTCCACCGACTTCGGCGACACCTGGCAATCGATCCCCTTGCAGGCTGCGCGAGGCGAGCTCGAATTCGGCCTGGCCGGTGCCACCTTGCTCGATGACGGCACCGTCGTGGTGGTCGGCAACGGCGGCAGCGTGTTGCGCAGCACCGATGCCGGCCAGACCTTCAGCGTCCACAACCGCCCGGACCGCATCGCCCTGTCCGGCGTCAGCGGCCTGCCCAACGGCGAGCTACTGCTGGTAGGGCAGGGCGGCGCCCACATCGCCAATGCCAAGGGGCTCGATGCCGCCGGCAGTGAGGCACAGCCATGAGCAGCCAGGAGCACATTCCCATGCAGCCGCATCATCAGGACAAAGCCACACTGCTCGAACGCCTGATCTTCAACAATCGGCCGGCGGTCATCATCCTCTGTGTGTTGGTCAGCCTCTTCCTGTTCTGGCAGGCCACGCAAATTCGCCCCTCCACCAGCTTCGAGAAAATGATCCCGTTGCAGCATCCGTTCATCGAACAGATGATGGAGCACCGCAACGACTTGGCCAACCTGGGCAACACCGTGCGCATCTCGGTCGAGGCGGTCAATGGCGACATCTTCGACAAAAACTACATGGAGACCCTGCGCCAGATCCACGACGAGGTGTTCTACATCCCAGGCGTCGATCGGGCCGGGCTCAAGTCGCTGTGGAGCCCGAGCGTGCGCTGGAGCGAAGTCACCGAGGAGGGGTTCTCCGGTGGCGAGGTGATTCCCAACACCTACGACGGCTCGCAGGCCAGCCTCGATACCCTGCGCGACAACGTGCTGCGGTCCGGGCAGATAGGGCGGCTGGTGGGCAACAACTTCAAATCCAGCATCATCGACGTGCCACTGCTGGAAAGTTACCCCGACCCACAGGACCCAGGGCGGGTGGTCAAGCTCGACTACCAGCAGTTCTCCCACTTGCTCGAAGAAAAGATTCGCGACAAGTTCCAGGCTCAGAACCCCAATGTGAAGGTGCATATCGTCGGGTTCGCGAAGAAGGTCGGTGACCTCATCGACGGGCTGGTCATGGTGGTGATGTTCTTCGGCATCGCCCTGCTGATCACCTGGGTGCTGCTGTACTGGTTCACCTGGTGCATCCGCAGCACCATCGCGGTGCTCATTACCACATTGGTGGCGGTGGTGTGGCAACTGGGGCTGATGCATGCGGTCGGCTTCGGCCTGGATCCGTATTCGATGCTGGTGCCGTTCCTGATCTTTGCCATCGGCATTTCCCACGGTGTGCAGAAAATCAACGGCATTGCCCTGCAATCGAGCGATGCAGACAACGCCCTGACGGCGGCCAGGCGCACGTTCCGGCAACTGTTCCTGCCAGGCATGATCGCCATTCTCGCCGATGCCGTGGGCTTCATCACCCTGTTGATCATCGACATCGGCGTGATCCGCGAACTGGCCATCGGTGCATCCATCGGCGTCGCGGTGATCGTCTTCACCAACCTGATTCTGCTGCCGGTGGCCATTTCCTATGTGGGTATCAGCAAGAAGGCCATCGAGCGCAGCAAGCGCGACGCCACCCGCGAGCACCCGTTCTGGCGGATGCTGTCGCGCTTTGCCAGCCCCAGGGTGGCGCCGGTTTCCATCGCCCTGGCCCTGGTCGCCTTCGCCGGGGGGCTGTGGTACAGCCAGAACCTGAAGATCGGCGACCTCGACCAGGGCGCACCGGAGCTGCGGCCCGACTCGCGCTACAACCAGGACAACAACTTCATCATCAGCAACTATTCCACCAGTTCCGATGTGCTGGTGATCATGGTCAAGACGGCCGCCGAGCAGTGTTCGGTGCATTCGACCCTGGCGCCGATCGACGAGCTGATGTGGACCATGGAAAACACGCCGGGTGTGCAGTCGGCCATTTCCCTGGTCAGCGTGTCCAAACAGGTGATCAAGGGCATGAACGAGGGTAGCCTCAAGTGGGAAACCCTCTCGCGCAACCCCGATGTCCTGAACAACTCCATCGCACGGGCCGATGGCCTGTACAACGGCGATTGCTCGCTGGCCCCGGTGCTGGTGTTTCTCAATGACCACAAGGCCGAGACCCTCGAGCGGGTGACGGCCGCTGCCAAGGCGTTTGCCGACAGCCACGACAGAGAAGGCTTGCAGTTCCTGCTGGCTGCCGGCAACGCCGGTATCGAAGCGGCCACCAACGAGGTGATCAAGTCGGCCGAATTGACCATTCTGATCCTGGTGTACCTGTGCGTGGCAGTCATGTGCCTGATCACCTTCCGTTCCTTCGCCGCGACCCTGTGCATCGTGCTGCCCTTGGTGTTGACCTCCGTGCTGGGCAACGCGCTGATGGCGTACATGGGCATCGGCGTCAAGGTGGCGACGCTGCCGGTGGTTGCGCTAGGGGTAGGCATTGGCGTGGACTACGGCATCTACATCTACAGCCGTCTGGAGAGCTTCCTGCGCGCCGGGTTGCCGCTGCAGGAAGCCTATTACCAGACGCTGCGCTCCACCGGCAAGGCGGTGCTGTTCACCGGCCTGTGCCTGGCCATCGGGGTATGTACCTGGATCTTCTCGGCGATCAAGTTCCAGGCGGACATGGGCCTGATGCTGACCTTCATGCTGTTGTGGAACATGTTCGGTGCGCTGTGGCTACTGCCGGCGCTGGCGCGGTTCCTGATCAAGCCCGAGAAGATGGCAGGCAAGGCGGGGGGCTCGATTTTCGCCCATTGAAACGACCGGGCGTTGCGCGGCCATGGGGGTATAATGCAGGGCTTTTCCACATGCAATGTCCCGTACAGGTACCCCCATGTCACCACTTGCCAGCGCCTTGCAACACTGCGACATGCTTCTGATAGACGGCCTTCACGCGTTCGATTTCACCTGCGACGAGCAGGGCCTTGCCATCGAATGCATGGACGGCCGCCAACTGCGGCGTTGGGTATTCACCGCCGCGCAGGTCGATGCGGCCAGTAAAGAAGTGAACGACTGGCGCATCTGCACTGCCGAAGGTGAGCACCGACTGATCTGTCTGGATGCATTTCGCGCACCGGAAGAAGAAGACCATGAACCGGACCTGGAAGACTCTGCTGACCGCTAGCTGCATGACCCTGACCTACACTGCCCAGGCTGCCACTCTGCTGGTTGGCACCTACACAGACGGTGCCAGCCAAGGCATCTACCGCTACGCCTTCGACAGCGAAGCCGGCACAATCCGCCCCGAACCGCTGCAGGTGGTAGAGAGCGTCAGCCCCTCGTGGCTGGTGCTTTCCGAAGACAAGCGCCTGCTGTTTGCCGTCAATGAAACCGCAGACGGTCACGTCAGCGCATTCAACATTGCCAGCGATGGGAGTGTACGCCTGCTCGATCAAAAGCCCAGCCAGGGCGACGAGCCGACCCACGCCAGCCTCAGCCAGGACCAGCGTTATCTGTTCGTGGCCAACTACGCGGTCGACCCCGACCCAGGCGGCGGCCTTTCGGTGTTGCCAGTCGACAGGCAAGGCGCCTTGCAGTCGGTGGTCCAGCAGGTGCGTCATCAAGCCAGTGGGGTCAACCCCGAGCGGCAGGCCAGTGCCCATGTCCATTCGGTGGTGCCGTCTCCAGACGGCCAGCATGTCTATGCCAGCGACCTGGGTGCAGACAAGGTGTTCGTCTACCGCTACGACGGGGCGAGCACGAAAAAGCCACTGACCCCGTCCCAGCCTGCCTCGGTGTCGTTGCCTGCGGGCAGTGGGCCACGGCATTTGCTGTTCGACGCCAGCGGCAAACATGCCTACCTGACCTTGGAAATGCATGCCGAAGTGGTGGTGTTCGATGTCCAGGAGGGCAACCTGATCGAACGCCAGCGTCTGCCATTGACCGAACGCCAGGAGGCGGCTGCCAAGGCAGGCGCGGGCCTGCACCTGTCGGCGGACGGTCGCTTTCTGTACGTCAGCAACCGCGGCACGGCCAATGAGATCGTCGTGTTCAGCGTGGGCAAGCAGGATGGACGGTTGGCGTTGGTGCAACGTCGCTCGGTCGAAGGTGACCACCCCCGTGAATTCGCGCTGGACCCCACTGACAAGTTCCTGCTGGTTGCCAATCAGAAGAGCAACCAGATCAAGGTCATGCGCCGCGATCCGCTCACGGGCAAGCTGGGGGAAACGGTACAGACCTTCGATCAGTCGGCACCGTCGGACCTGAAGTTCATACGATGACGTTCAAGCGGTACGGCGCTTGAATCACTTGGCCATAATGGCCTTGAACACGTCCGAGGCCAACCAGCCTTGCAGCCAACCACGAACCCTCGGATAGGGGGCTGTGGCAAACCAGTCGGGCTGGACTGCGGCAAACTGCCGGATCAGCGGCAACAGGGCGGCATCAGCGATGCTCGGGTGATCGGCCAACAGGTAGGGGCGGTTTTGCAGCAGGTGCTCCAGATGCTCCAGCCAGGGGTGCGTAGCGTCGCGGTAGTCGTGCTGTGACTGCTGGGGATACCGCTCGGCATACTTGTACAGGTTCACCTGGGCCTTGAAGGTGGTGTCGTTCACGGCGATCAGTGCATCGGCTTGCTGCGCCGCTTCGGGCGAGCTCGACAGGCGCCAGTCTTGCGGGTCGTTCTGCGCCAGTGCCCAGCGCATGATATCCAGGCTTTCATCGATTACCTGATCTCCGGTGTCCAGCACCGGGACGGTGCCCTTGGGTGACAGTGCCAGCAGGGCGGCGGGTTTGTGCTTCATGGCCACCTCCTGCACGGTCACCTCGCAGCCGGCATAGCGCAACGCAAGCCGGGCACGCATGGCCCAAGGGCAGCGGCGAAACGAATAGAGGATCAACCGCACACCTCAACGTCACTCAAGCCGTTGCCCAGGCGCCGGACTTGAATCTGCACCGGTATGCGTTCATGCATTTCCTGCACGTGGGAAATCACAGCCACTTTGCGACCTTGGGCCTGCAAGCCGTCCAACGCATCCATGGCCAGTTGCAAGGACTCGGGATCGAGGCTGCCGAAGCCTTCGTCGATGAACAGCGACTCGATGCGCAAGGTGCTCGATGCCATCGAGGCAAGCCCCAGGGCCAGGGCCAGGGAAACCAGGAAGGTCTCACCGCCTGACAGCGAGTGCACCGAGCGCAGTTCATCGCCCATTTCGGTGTCCAGTACCAGTAACCCCAGCGCACTGCCGCCGCGCTTGAGCCGATAGCGCCGCGCCAGTTGACGCAGCTGAGCGTTGGCATGGTGCAGCAGCAGATCGAGGTTGTAGCCCTGGGCGATCTTGCGGAACACGTCCCCCGAAGCCGAGCCGATTAGACCACTGAGCCGCGCCCAGCGCTGCCACTGCTGTCGGGCTTGCTCCATCTGCTCGGCCAGGGCCTGCGAGGCGTGCTGTCGCCGCTGGTCATCCGCCTGTTGGGCCCGCAGCTCGGCGCAGGTCTGCTCGTGAACGACCAGACGCTCACGCAGTTCGAGCAGCGCCTGGTCCACAGCCTGGACCGAAGTGTCCAGCGTGATCAGCGCCGCGTGCTGGTGCAGGCGCTGCTCGCGTTCCTGAAGCAGCACACGGCTCTGCTCGAGGGTTTTTTCAGCGCCCTGCAGGCGCTGGCGCAGTTCACCGACCTGAGTGTCGTCCATGGCCAGCAGGCGATCGAGCCCTGTATCGTCCAGCTCCGGGTGCGCGTCGCGCCACTGGGCGATCTGATCATGCAGCTGCCTGGCTTCTTGCTCCAGCGCCTGCAACTGCTCGGTGCTGGCCTTGAGCTCACCGGCCACTTGCACAGCCTGGGTATGCAAGCCTTGCAGGCGCTGGGCGAGGTCCGCCTCGACCGCGCGCGCGTGCTCCAGCGCGGTGTCCATGTGCTGTTGCCAGGCCTCGGCACTGATGTGCTCGCCCAGTAATTGCGCGAGCATGGCCATTGCGTGCTGGCGCTGCTCCTCCAAGGCTCTGAGCTGCTCACCAAGCTGCGCGAGGCGTTGCACACGCACCTGGTGTTGATCGTGCAGTTTGTCCAGCTGGACCTGGCGGGCTTGCTGTTCTTCCAGCTCATCGTTGCGTTGGTCGAGCTGGTGCAGGCGCTGGGCGATCTGTTGGTCCAGGGCAAGAAACGCATTGGCCGGATCGTCTTGCAGGGCCTTGAGCGCTTCGTCGGGCAGTACCCCGGCCAAGTCCGCGAGCCCTTGCTGAAGGAGGCGCTCGTCGTTTTCCAGTGCCAGGTGCTGTTGCTCAAGATGGCGCTGCGCTTGTTGGTGCGCGTCCTGGGCGGCTTGCAGCTGCTGGTTGAGGCGAGCGGCTTCTTTTTGCAGGGTGAGCAAGGCCCGCTGGCGCGTCTCGTCGTTGCCGATTTCGGTATCCAGGCGCCGTAGTTGGCCGTCGAGCCAGCTGCTGCGGGCATGATCGTCCTGGGGGGCCAATGCAGGCCAGAGGGCGTGCTCATGAAGCTGCGCGACCAAAGGCTGCAAGTGTTCGTCCAATACCGGCAGCTGTTGCTGATAGTCCTTGAGCTGGGCATTGACCACCCCTAGCTGGGTGCGCAGTTCCACCAGGCGCGTATTGAGCGCTGTGACCTGACGCTGGGCAGCCGCTTCTTCGGCCTGGTCATGTTCGCCCAGGCTTTGCAGCAACACCTCGGGTTGGTGGAACGGGTGTTCGGCGCTGCCGCACACCGGGCAGGGCTCGCCGCCCCGCAGTTGCTCACGCAGGGCTTGGACCGTGGTGTTGCGGGCCAGCCGCTGGCGCTCCAGCAGTTGGCGCGTCAGGTTCAGTGCCTGCTCGGCGCTTTCCAGCTCAGCCTTGGCGGCCGTGCCTTCGCCGATCAGGCGCTGGCGCTCGACCATGGCTTGCTGCTGACGTTCACGCAGGGTGGCCTGTTGCTGATGCAACTCAAGCACGCGGGCGTTTACAAGCGTCAATTGCTCCACGGCGCGATGCTGCTTGCGGTTGTCCTGCAGCATGCTGCCGAGCAGGTCGATTTGTTCTGCCAGGGCGTCGGGCTGCGCCTTGGCTTCCTGGAACAGGGCGTCATGGGCGTCGCGTTCGGCCTGAAGGTGCGCAGTGGCCTGGCTGGCTTGAGCCTGCAGGCCGGGCAGTTCCTCGCGGCCTTTGCCCAGGCGGCCGCCGATCAGCATCACCTGCTTGAGCTGCGGCAGATAGGCATGCCACGCGCTGGCCAGCCCGGCCAGGTGCTGGCTGTGGGCCAACGCCGTGTCGATCTGGGCCAGTTGCTGTTGACTGCGTTCTTGGCTGGCGTGCAGTTGCTGCAACTGCTGTTGGGCCTCAGCCACCTGATGTTCGGCCTGCTGGCTGTCGCTGCGCTGGACGGCCAGTTGCTGATCGAGCCGGGCCAAGTTGTCCTGGGCAGTGAAGGCTTGACGCAGCAAGGGACCGGCGTCGCTATGGGCGGCCTGGGCGGCGGTCAACGCAAGACGGGCTGTTTCCAGCGCCTGCTGCTGCTCGGCCGTACGCTGCTGCAGCTCGGCGAGCTGCCGGGTGTGTTCGTCAAGTTTGGCGGTGATCGGCGCGCGCTGCGCTGCCAGTGCCTGCTGGCGGTGAAACTGATGGCGCTGCGGGGCAAGACGCTCAAGGCGCGCCAGGTCCAGGCGCGGCTCGGCCAAGGCTTGCCAGTCCTGCTCGGCAGCCTCCAGGGCAGTGCGGGCCTGCGCGTGCTGGGCTTGAAGCTGCTCCTGCTCGATCAACCCGCTGCGTTGCTGCTCCAGCTGTCGCTCGCCAGCCTGGTCGGCCTTGAGCTGGTGCTGCGCCTGTTCCAGGCGTTGGTCCAGTTCGGCGCGGGCGTCTACTGGCATGGGCAACAGGTGGCTAGCTCGCTCTTTCAAGGCGGCATGCGCCTCGCCGGCCTCGCGGGCTCGGGCAAACGCCCGTTGGCCCAGCCGCGAATAGATCGAGGTGTTGGTCAGTTTCTCCAGCAGTTCGCTGCGCTCGCGGTCGTCGGCCTTGAGAAACGCGCTGAACTCGCTTTGCGCCAGCATCACGGCGCGGGTGAACTGTTCGAAGTTAAGGCCCAGGCGCGTCTCGATCAGCTGCTTGTATTCGTTCTTGCCGCTGCCCAGCACCTGCTCGCTGTCCAGGTCGTAGAAGCTCTGGCGGCTGAGCTGGAGTTTGCCATTGGCCTTCTCGCGGGCGCGGTTCGCTTCCCAGCGCGCCCGGTAGCGGCGCCCGTCCACGCCGACGAAATCCACCTCGGCAAAGCCACTGCCGGTACCGCGGCGCAGCAGGTTGCGCGGGTCCGAGGTGGGTATCTCGCCATCGCCGTCCGGCACCTTGGCCTCACGGCCGATGTCATTCAGGCGTGGCACCGTACCGAACAGCGCCAGGCACAGCGCGTCGAGCAGGGTGCTTTTACCCGCCCCCGTGGGGCCGGTGATGGCAAACAGACCCGCGCCTGCCAGGGGCTCCTGGGTGAAGTCGATATCGATCGGGCCCGCCAGCGATGCCAGGTTCTTCAGGCGAATGGCAAGAATCTTCATGGTTGCTCTTCTTCGTGCTGTACGTCCTGCAGCAGCAGGGCGAAATCGGCCAGCGTCTGCTCATCGGCAGGGTCCCCATAGGCTTGCGCCCAGGCACGGCTGAACAGGTCTTGCGGGGTCATCTGGGCCAGCTCGACGAACGCCGGGCCTTCGTCATCGGCCGTTCGGCCGGCGTACTCGGCACCTATGCGAATCAACCGTACCGCCTTTTCGTGCAGGGCGGTTTCGATCTGCTGGCGCAGGTCGGGCTGCGGCTCCTTCAGCACGACGCGCACCTCCAGCCAAGGCTGGCGGTTGGGATCATCGAGCAGGTCCACCACCGGCAAGTCGGCCAGTTGCGTCAGGACCTCGTCCAGTGGGGCCGGCCCTATGCGTTGCAACGGCACCGCACGCGGAACTGGGCGAGCCTCGACACTGGCCAGCGCCGCGCCGTCGAAGGTGACTTCCAGTACCTGGTGGGGGTAGTTCACCTCGGCAAACGACAACGGGATGGGCGACCCGCTGTAGCGGATCCGTTCTTCGCGATTGACCTTCTGGGGCTTGTGCAGGTGGCCCAGGGCGACGTAGCTGATGGCTTTGTCGAAGAGCTTGGCCGGCAATGCCTCGGCGTTGCCGATGATCAGGCTGCGCTCGGAGTCTTCGGAGACCGCACCGCCGGCCATGTGGGCGTGGCTGATGGCGATCAGCGCCTGGTCCTTGCGCTGCCTGGCCTGGGCGGCGGCGATCAGTTGCTGGTGGACCCGGGTGATGCCTTGCAGGTAGTCGTCGCCCAGTTGCAGGCCGGTCACCTCCGCCGGCCGCAGGAACGGCAAGGCCAGGCACCAGGCGGTCACCTTGCCGCGCGCGTTGGTCAGCGGAATCAGCAGCCGCTCGACATCCAGTTGTCCATCGTCCAGCCAGTGCACACGGCCCAGTGCATGGGTGCGCAGGCGGCGCATCAAGGGTGCAGGCAGCTCGATGCGCGAGCCGGAGTCGTGGTTGCCGGCGATCATCACGATGTCGAGTTTCGGCTGCTGTTCGTGGGCCCTGACGATGAAATCGTACAAGCGCTCCTGGGCCTTGACCGGCGGGTTGACGGTGTCGAAGACGTCGCCTGCGATCAACAGCGCATCAGGCTGGCGCAGGTGCAGCTGGCCGAGCAGCCACTCGAGGAAGCAGGCGTGTTCGAAGTCGCGTTCCTGGCCATGGAGACTTTGGCCCAGGTGCCAATCGGAAGTGTGAAACAGACGCATGGATGACCTGTGGGTATGAAGTCGGGCGAGCGGGCAAGGGCGTTATGGTACCCCATGGGCGCGGCGCTGTGCGGGCCGGTAAAGCCGGTCGGTACGCGGCGCGAACCCGGTCGATGACGCGCCGCCACATGCTCACTTGGGATACAGCGGTGGCAGGCTGCCGCTCTCGCCGGTGGGCAGCAGCACCTGTTCGGCCGGTGGAATGGTGCCGATCGCCCGCCACAGGTCTTCACCTTGCCAGTGCTGGCCGCTTTCGCTGTACAGCGCGCCGTTCAACCCATCCAGGGCGTCGGACAAGGGTACGAAGCGCGCCGCCATCTCGGCCAGGGTCTGCGGCTGTTGCCGCGCCCAGGCATCCAGGGCCTGGCGCGTGGCCTGGGGGTCGTTGGCCAGGCAGGCGCGCTTGAGGTCGTCCAGCAGGGTGCGCGGGCTCGGCCCTGCCTGCGCCGCACGCAGCACCGCTGGCTGCGAGCGGGCGCGCCACCACAGGGTGAAGCCCACCAGCGTGGTCAACGCAAGCAACAGGGTCGCCAGCTGCCAAGGCCACAGCAGTGTGCTGCTGCCATTGCCCACCACCGGGGCCTCGGCCACCAGGGCAGGGTTGTCCTGCACGGTGATCGAGCGTGCAGGCAGGCCACTGTGCTCGAGGTGATCTTCGCGGGTGTTCCACCACGTCACTTCCAGCGCAGGCAAGGCCAGCGGGCCGCTGTGGGTGGGAATGAGCGCCTCGCGTTCCTCGCGGGTGGCGGTCATGCCCCGTTCGCTGATCTCGTTGCGCAACAACGGTTGATCGGGGTAGCGGCGCAGGCCATTGGCTTCGGTGGGCGGCACTGGCGGCAACTGAGCGCTGGACAGCCCTTCGGCGCGCAGGGTGACGGTGCGGGTCAACGAGTCGCCGATCTGGGTCTGCTGGGCGGCAGGATCGGGGCTCCAGCGTTCCTCCAGGGTCAGGCTACGCGCGGGCAGCCAGGGCAGCCCGGCCGGCCACTGGGCCGGGACGGGCCGTACCGTCAGACGCAGCGGCGTAGAGCTTACCTGTACCTGGCGGCCGGCACGGGCAGCGCCGTTGCCGTTCTGCTCGCCCTGGCTATTGGCCGCAGCCGTGGCGGTGAAGGTCAGCGAAGGAATGTCCAGGGTGCCGCTTTGCTGGGCATAGACGGCATACCGCGTTTCGATCACGCCATGGCGCACACCCTGAATTTCCTTTTCGTAGGTGCGCGATTCGCCCAGGGGCTCGACCTTGGCGTTTTCCAATTGCAGCGGGCTGAGGCTGCTGTCGTCATACAGCGCAACCGAATGGTAGATGCGCAGGGTCAGTACAGCCTGGGCCTGCACGTAGACATCGGTGCTGTCCAGGGTCGCCTCGATGAACACCTGGGCGTTGTCCTGGCGGTTGGCATCGGCTTGCAGCACTTGCAGGTCTACCGGCTGGCTGAACGACTGCCCCAGTTGCAGGGCAGGGATCTGCAGGCTGCCGCTGCGCCGGGGCAGGAGCGTGATGATCCAGCGGGTGCTGGCGCGGGTCTCGCCATCGAGGGTGTGCAGGCTGTTCAACTGCCGGGTACTGCGCACCTCGAAGTCACCTTCCAGTGCCCGCAGGTCAGGCTTGCCGAACTCGGTCACATCCTGGCTTTCGAGGGTCAGCTCCAGGCTCTCGCCGGCTTCCAGGCGTGTACGGTCGACACTGGCCTTGAGCGACGGCTCGGCGTGAGCCAGCACGTTCCAGAGCAGCATGAGGAGAAAGACGCCGCAGCGACTCATCGTGGGGTTTCCTGTTGCAATTGCTGTTCGTACCAGAATTTGCGCCGTAGCAACTGCGCGGGATTGTCGGGGATTTCTCGGAGCCATTGTTCCAGCGCCTGGCGTTGCTCGGCATCGAGCGCGGTGGTGACAGGCGCGTGGGGTGGGTCGACCACATCGTCATCCTCGCCTGGCGGGTTGCCAGATGCACCCTGGTCACCGCCGTCGCCTTGGGCCGAGGCGCCGTCCCCCGTCTGCTCGTCGGAACCCGGCGCAGGCTCTGCCGGGCTACCTTGCGCGCTGCTGTTGCCCTCGGTTTCACGACCAGGCGAATCCTGGGCGTCGGTGCTGCCGGGCTGTTCGGCAGCCTTGCCTTGGCGCTGGGCCAGCATTTGCTCGACCAGTGCCTGGTTGTCCAGCGCCGCCTGCAGGTCTGGCTGACGCTCCAGGGCTTGATCATACGCGTCCAGCGCCGCTTCCAGTTCACCACTGTATGCCAGAGCATTGCCGCGATTGTAGTGCGCGGCGGCCGTGTCGACCTGCAGAAACGCCTCGGCAGCGCCGGCATAGTCACCCGCCTGGTACAGGGCCATGCCTCGCCATTGCGGGTCACGGAAGCGGCCGGCCGCTTCGGCCGCTCGACCCTGCTCGAGCAGGCGCTGGCCTTGCTGGTCGGGGCGCAGCCACAGATCGTCGAGCTCGAACGCCTGGCCGGGCTGGGGCAGGGCCAGCAACAGCGGCAGGCAGAACAGCCAACCCCGCCGACCAGCACAGGCCGCCAGCAGCAGCAACGGAATCAGCAACCAGTACCCTTGGTCGGCCCAGCTGTCCAGTTGCAGGGTCTGGCCTTCGCTGCGTGTGCTGCGCGGGTTGTCGAACAGCCCTAGGCCGCGCAGGTCCAGGTCATCGATGCGGGCATGCCGGTAACGCCCGCCAGTGCCATTGATGAAGCCTTTGAGCGCCGCGCCGTCCAGCCGTGGCAACAGGATCGCGCCCTGGTCGTCCTTGAGAAATTCCCCGTTGGCCTGGCGCACTGGCGCCCCGTCACGGCTGCCGATGCCCAGCATCAGCAGGCTTGGGCCATGGCGACCCAGGGCCTGGCTGATGCCTTGGCGCTCGGCGGCGCTGAGCGAGGACCCGACCAGCAGCAGTCGGCCCTGGCCAAGGCCGCTCTGGGCGAGCAGGGCCAGGCCCTTGTGCACGGCAAGGTCTGCCCGCTGCCCGGGCTTGGGCATGATCGAGGGGTCGAGTGCTTCGAGCAGGTTGCGTGTTGTGGCCAGGTCGTCGGACAGCGGCACCAGGGTATGCGCCGACCCTGCGTAGACCACCAGTGCGGTCTGGCTGTCACGGCGGTGCTCGAGTACGTCGAGTATCTTGCGACGCGCCTGCTCAAGACGATTGGGCGGGCTGTCCTCGGCCAGCATCTGCGGGGTCAGTTCCAGCAGGATGACCAGAGGATCGGCAGGCCGCTGGCGGCTTTGCTCCACGCGTTGCCAGCTCGGGCCCAGCAGGGCCAGCACCACCAGCAGCCAGGCAAGGCCCAGGGCTATCCAGGGTAGCTTGCTGGTGTTGCCACTGCCGCCACCGAGCAGCACGTTATGGAAGGCCGGGGGCAGGATCATTTGCCAGCGCCCGGCGCGCCTGCGCCGGTGCCAAAGCTTGAACAGCAACCAGCCGAGCACGGGAACGCTCAGCAACCACAGCGGGCGCAACCATTGGGGCCATAGATCGATCATCGCGGCCTCCTCAGGCGCAGGCGTTTGAGGCGCTGCCGCCATTGTGGGTGCGGTTGCAGAAAGCGCGGCTTGCGCAATTGTCGTTGCAGCGGGTTGTCCGGCCACTGCACGCTGATCACCAGCAGCACGCTCAGCAGCAGCGCCAAGGCCAGTGGCCAGGCATACAAGGCCTTTGCCGTACGCGCCTGGGTCGGCTGTTGCGCCACCGGTTCAAGCCGGTCAAGCGTGTCACCGATGGCATCGAGTTCGGCGCCATCATGGGCGCGGAAATACGCGCCCTGGGTGGTCTCGGCGATTTCGCGCAAGGACGCTTCATCCAGGTCCAGGCTTGGGTTCAGGCCCAGTAGGCCAGGGGTGCCGGTGGCTTGCGGATCGGCGCCAATGCCGATGGTGTAGATGCGCACGCCCTCCTGAGCGGCCAAACGGGCGGCGGTGAGGGGGTGGATCAGCCCGCCATTGTTGGCCCCGTCGGTGATCAGCACCAGCACTCGGCTCTGCGAGGGCCGCTGGCGCAGCCGCTTGACGGCCAGGCCGATGGCATCGCCAATGGCGGTGTTCTTGCCGGCGATGCCGATCTGGGCTTCATCGAGAAAGGTGCGCACCGTGCGCCTGTCGAAGGTCAGCGGGGCCTGCAGGTAGGCTTGGCTGCCGAACAGGATCAGCCCCACCCGGTCACCTTCACGGTCCTGCAAGAAGTCGCCCAGCAGCGCCTTGACCAGGTCGAGCCGGGTGATGTCTTCGCCCTGCCACTGCATGTCCGGGAAGTCCATCGAGCCGGACACGTCCACTGCCACCAGCAGGTCGCGCCCACTGGCTGCCACCGGCATCGGCTCGCCCAGCCATTGGGGGCGAGCGGCGGCGCACAGCAACAGCAGCCAGATCACGACGAACGGGGCCTGCTGGCGCCAGGTCGGCAGGTTCAGGCGGGCGCGGCGTCCCGCCAGGCTTTCAAGCTCTTGCAGGAAGCCGACTTTGAGGACAGGCTCTCCACTGTCGGCTGCAGGCAGGACGAGCCGTGCCAGCCAAGGCAGGGGCAGCAAGGCGAATATCCACGGCCAGGCCAGTTCAAACATGCTTGCGAATCCAGGTTTCCACCGCCTGGCTAAGCCCGGCGATGGCCTTGTCGTCCAGGCGGCATTCGGGCTTGTAGGCCCCTTCGACCAACACCATCCAGCGGGTCAGGCCTGCTGCCGGGCAGCGGTTGTCAAGAAAGGCCAGCCATTGCCGGCCATTTAGCGTGTGGCTATTGGCCAAGGGGTAGTGACTGCGACACAGCCGTTTGAGCAGGGCATTGATCTGCTGCAGCCAGGCGCCGGCAGGCGCTTTGTCGTAGGGGCGGGGCAGACGCGCCAGTTCCTCGAGCGCCGCCACGCGCACCGGGTCGAGCGGCTGCTCGGTGCGTGGTAGGGGCCGTTTGCGTGGGCGCCAGCGACGCACGCGCCACAGGCCCCAGGCCAGCACGGGCAACAACGCCAACAGCAGCCACCAGCCAGGCGCCGGTGGCCAGGGGCTGATCGGCGGGGGCGCGATCAATGGCTGCAACTGGTCAAGCGGGTTCACGAGGCGCTGCCCATTCGCTGGGCACTCAGGTAATCGCGCAATTGCTCGATCATCTCGCTTTGCGTGGTCAGTGGCATCAGCAGCACCCTGAGCTTTTGCGCCATCAATTCCCAGCGCTCGATGCGCGCCTCGGCTTGGTGCCGGTAGGCCTGGCGCAGCCCTTCGTCCAGCGTGTCCAGCTCCAGCTGCGCGCCCCGTTGCGCGAACCTCAGCAAGCCGGCCGCTGGCAGAGCGTGGTCCAGCGGGTCCGATACCGGCATCAGCAACAGGTCGCAGTGTCGCGAGAGCATGGCCAGGTGTTGTTCGCACTGGGGCGTCAGCGAGCGCTCATCGCAAATCACGATGGCCAGACTGCCTGGCCTCAATACTTCACGCGCCCTGCGCAGCGCAAGGCCAAGGCTATCGGCCTGGGCGACGCCTTCGGTGTGTAGCGACTGGTTGACCTTGGCCAGACGATTGAGCAGTTGCAGCAGGCTTTGCTTGCTGCGCCTGGGTTTGATCTCGTGGGGATCGTTGTCACCGAACACCAGCCCCCCGATCCGGTCGTTGTGCCCCAGCGCGGCCCAGCCGAACAGGGCCGCCGCCTGAGCCGCCAGTACGGACTTGAACACCAGCCCGGAGCCGAAGAACAGCCGCTGGCTCTGCTCCACGAGAATGAAGATCGGCCGCTCGCGTTCTTCGTGAAACAGTTTGGTGTGAGGCTCCTGGGTGCGGGCAGTGACCCGCCAGTCGATGTTGCGCACATCGTCACCGGCCTGGTACACCCGAACCTGATCGAAGTCCACGCCCCGGCCCCGCAGCTTGGAATGGTGCAGGCCCACCAGCGGGCTACGTTGGCCGGGGTTGGAGAACAGCTGGATTTCGCGCACGCGGTGGCGCATGTCGATGAGTTCGGCAAGGGTGATACGAATGCCGGGCTCGATCAGCGGGGTGCTGGACATGGGGTCAGGCAACGGCCACGACGTCGAGGATACGCTGCACGACCCGGTCCTGGTCGACCCCCGCCGCCTCGGCTTCGAACGACAGGATGATGCGGTGGCGCAACACGTCGAACAGTACCGCCTGAATGTCCTCGGGGCTGACGAAATCGCGCCCGGCAAGCCACGCATGGGCCCGTGCGCAGCGGTCCAGGGAAATCGAGCCGCGCGGGCTGGCGCCATAGGCAATCCAGTCGGCCAGTTCGTTGTCGAATTTGGCCGGCGTACGCGTGGCCATGACCAGTTGCACCAGGTACTCCTCCACCGCGTCTGCCATGTACAGGCCGAGGATTTCCTTGCGAGCTGCGAAGATCGCCTGCTGGCTGACCCGCCGCTCGGGCTTGGTCTCACCGCCCAGCGCCTCGCCGCGAGCCTGGGCCAGGATGCGGCGCTCCACGGCAGCGTCGGGGAAGCCGATCTTGACATGCATCAGGAAACGGTCGAGTTGCGCCTCGGGCAGGGGATAGGTGCCTTCCTGCTCGATCGGGTTCTGCGTGGCCATGACCAAGAACAGCGGCGACAGGTCGTAGGTGCTTCGCCCCACACTGACCTGGCGCTCGGCCATGGCTTCGAGTAGCGCCGATTGCACCTTCGCCGGCGCCCGGTTGATTTCGTCCGCCAGCACCAGGTTATGAAAGATCGGCCCCTGCTGGAACACGAAGCTCCCTGTCTCGGGCCGATAGATCTCGGTGCCGGTGATGTCGGCGGGCAGCAGGTCGGGGGTGAACTGGATACGGTGAAATTGCGCCTCGATGCCCTCGGCCAGTTCCTTGATGGCCTTGGTCTTTGCCAGGCCCGGCGCACCTTCCACCAGCATGTGGCCATCGGCCAACAGCACGATCAGCAGCCGCTCGACCAGCTTTTCCTGGCCAAGGATCTGGGAAGAGAGAAAGGTGCGCAGCGCGATCAGCGCCTCACGGTGTTCCATCGGCGACGGTTCCTGATAGAGGACCAGGCGGCTGATGGCAGCGGCCCGGCAAGGGTTGATACTTTAATCCATCCGAGGGGGTGGCGACCAATGGCGGCTTGGAAATTTATCTGAAGGGCGGCCTATCAGAAGATCAGCGCGGTCCTCGGGATAAGTGCCGTAGCGTTGAAATCCTGGGTTTGCTGCGCTGCCCATCACAGCCCATCGCGGCCAGTCCGGCGCCCCGGCCAAGCCGTTCCAAGTCCCGCGTAACCCTGAGCCCTGCGCTCTATCGATCACGGCGATAACCACTATCGAGCGGCCGGCCTCTCGCCTGGCGGCCCGTGCTCTTTATACTCGCGGCCTGATTTAGCCTCTCGTGCGCCTCGTTCAGGCGCCATGTCATGGAAATGTGCACAATGCCAAGCGTCAGCCCAGCCCCTCGTGGTCTGCCCGAACACCAACAGCAAAGCCTGCTCCAGCAGTGGCTGGCCATTCTCTCCGTGGCCGTGGGCGCGTTCGCCTTGGTGACCAGCGAGTTTCTTCCAGTCGGCGTGCTGAACGACGTCGCCAACGATCTGGGCATCAGTGCAGGCCTTGCCGGGCTGATGGTCACCTTGCCCGGCATCATGGCAGCCCTGGCGGCGCCGACCATTTCTGTCGGTGTCGGCAACCTGGACCGGCGCTACCTGCTGATCGGCCTGACCTTGATCATGATCCTGGCCAACGCCATCGTCGCGTTTGCCGGTAATTTTCACCTGTTGCTGCTGGGGCGCGTGCTGCTGGGGGTGAGTATCGGTGGCTTCTGGGCGACCGCCATTGCCTTGAGCAGCCGCCTGGCGCCCGATGGCGTCGGGGTGGCCAAGGCCAACTCGATCATCATGGCCGGCGTTACCCTGGCCACGGTCATCGGTGTGCCGGTGGGTACCTGGCTCAGCGGGCTGATGGGCTGGCGGATGACGTTCCTGGTCACTGCCGTGGTAGGGGTGCCGGTACTGTTGGCGCAGGTCATGCTCCTGCCCCGGTTGATGCCGGAGAAGGCCATTCGCATCAGCGACCTGCCGGCGTTGTTCATCAATCCACAGGCGCGCGTGGGCCTGATTGCCGTGTTGCTGATCGGGCTGGCGCATTTTGCCGCCTACACCTACGTGGCCCCTTTCTTCAAGCAAAACGCCGGCTTCGATGGCCCAACCATTGGCTCATTGCTGCTGCTCTACGGGGTGGCGGGGTTCATGGGCAATATCTTCGCAGGCTTTGCGGCCAACCGCAGCGTGCGGCATACCTTGCTGCTGGTGGCGCTGCTGATTGCCGTGAGCACGGCGCTGTTCCCGCACTTTGCCACTGGCATGACAGGCGCTGCGATGCTGATCGCGTTATGGGGCTTTGCCTTCGGGGCGTTTCCTGCCTGCGCGAACATCTGGATGTTCGTGGTCGCGCCCAAGGATGTGGAGCGGGGCATGCCGCTGTTCGTGGCCATGTTCCAGGTCATCATCGCCGTAGGGTCGTTCTTTGGTGGGCAGGTGGTCGATCACCTGGGCACCGGCGTGCTGCTGAGCATGGCCACGGCACTGGTAGGTTGCGGTTTCGTGACGGTGCTGGTGCTCGGGCGCAGTGTCAGTAATGCACTGGTCAGCCAGCCGGGTTGAGGGCGCTGAGCCACTCGCGTCCGTGCGGCACTGGGAGGATTGGAATGAACGCGGCGTACCGACTGTCGGTCGCATGTTCACACCCTCCAAGAAGGAAACCTGCAATGAAAGCGATGACTCGACTGTTCACTGGCCTGGCCCTGGTTGGCGCGATGGGCGCTTCTGTTGCCTGGGCCGATCAGCCCGGCGCCGACTGGAAAGTGAACAAGGATCAGGCCGAAGCTGCCCTCAAAGGCGCCGGCTACACCCAGATCACCAAGATCGAAGCCGATGACGGTCATTGGGAAGGCGAGGGGATGAAAGCTGACGGCAAGCAGTACGAGTTCAAGGTCGACCCGCGAGATGGCCGTATCGTCAAGGATGAACTGGATAACTGAGTTCAGCCTGCATTGAAGCCCATCAGGCCCACGCACCCGCGTGGGCCTGATGCATTCGGTCAGCGGCGCAGCAGACGCGACACTACCATGGCCAGCGCGGCACCGATGGCCACGGCAGCAAACGGCTTTTCCTTGACGAAGGACGAGACGCAGTTCACGGCATCGCCGTAAGTCTTGGTCACCTGGCCAGCAGCCTGACGGCCTTCACCTTCGGCTTCCAGGGCCGGATCGTCGATCAGACGGCCCACAGCGCTCTGGGCTTTACCCGCAATGTTCTCTGCTACACCTTCGATCTGTTCGCGTTTCATGGTTCGGTCATCCTTTCGCTAACGGGATTGGTTAAATAGCAAAAGGTTAGGGCGTTAGGGCCGCCGATTGGTTCCAACCAAAGCGGCGCCAGATACTACCGCGCCGTGCACCTGCTGCGGTTACGTGCCCTCACGCACGTGCCGGTCCAAGATCCTGGGCCCGCTGCCTTCCTCGCCCAGTACATCCTGTGGGTTGCGTAGCGGGCATTGCTCCAGCGACAGGCAGCCGCAGCCGATGCAGTTGTCCAGGTTGTCGCGCAACGCCTGGAGCAGGCGAATGCGCTGGTTCAGGTCTTCTCGCCACGCACTGGACATTTCGCCCCACTGGGCTGCCGTGAGCTTGCTGTTGGGCGGGTAGCGCCCCAACGCCTGCTTGATTTCATCCAGGGCAATACCGGTGCGCTGGGCCACCTTGATGATCGCCAGGGTGCGCAGCACCAGCGACGGATAGCGGCGTTGGTTGCCAGCCGTGCGCGTGCTGGCGATCAAACCCTTGCTTTCGTAGAAATGCAGTGCCGATACCGCGATACCGCTGCGGCGAGCTACCTCACCTACGGTAAGCATCCGTGTCGATTCTGCTGCCATGCGAGTGGATCTCCAATGGGTGTACTGGGGGGCGTCAGAACGCTGGGGGGACAGCCGCGGCGCTTGCGGGCATGCGGTCGCGACGTAACTGGTTGACCAGGCTGTAGCGATCAGCGGGGTAGAGGTTTTCGCAGACCGCCATCAGGTCGCCGTTTTCCTCGCGGTAGTGGCGCACCACGCACAGCGCCGGTGCCCCCGGCTCGGCACTTAATACACGGGCCTGGTCAAGGGTCAGTGACTGTGCCTGAACGTGCTGGTCGATCACGGCGATCACCCGCTCGTAGTGCTGCTCGATCAGGCGGGCGATCAACTGCTCGGGATGTGCCTGGGCCAGTTCGATCACCTGCGCGTAGTCGGATTGGGCATAGACGGCGCTTGCACACACCACCAAGGGGTGGCCCGCAGAGGTACTGTGCAACGCCTCGATGCAGAAGTACTGTTCCCCTGGCACCAGCCCCAGTCGCTCGGCCTCCTCAGGGGCAGCCACGAATTGGCGAACAGCGCGAATCTGACGCACGGGTGCCTGAAGATGATGCGAGAGCTCTGCCAGGCTCGCTATCGACTGCCGGTAGCCGATCTGAGGGTGGCGCGCCTCGACGCGTGTCCCAATGCGCTTGCGCCGCGACACCAGGCCCAGGCTCTGCAACTGCTCGACCGCCGCGCGAACCGTATGCCGGCTCACACCGTAGAGCGCGCACAGTTCGATTTCAGTGGGCAACAAGCCCCCGACCGGATAGCGGCTGCTGGCGATTGCCTCGATCAAGTCCTTGGCCACAGTGGCATAGCGGGCTTGGTGCATGGGTAGAACCTGTCTGGACGTTGTACAAAGGCGCCAGTGTACCAGCCGTTCGTCGCTCCCGAGCCAAGCGCCCGCCATCGCCTCATTACCCCTTGTGCGACCTCAGCAGCAATGCTGCCACCGCACAGCCGAGCAACGCCAGGCAAGCCAGGTAGAAGGCATCGCTGTAGGCCATCAGGTAGGCTTCGCGGCGGATGGTGCCCGACAACCCTTCGAGCCACTGCTGCGAATGCCAGAGCCATGTCTGCACGGTCGGATCCAGGCGTGTGTGCAGTTGCGGCTCGAACACGGTCACATGCTCATGGATGCGCGCACTGTGCAGGCGTTCGCGCGTGGCCACCAGTTGGGTCAGGCCAGCCGTGCCGATGGCGCCACCCAGGTTGCGCAGCATCGAGAACACCGCCGAGGCCGACCCGGCCTCGCGCTTGTCCAGCCCGGCCACTGCCAGCACGGACAACGCAACCATGATGAACGGCTGGCCGATACCCCGTACCACGGTGGAGGGGATGATCACATTGTCGGCACTGTCGGCCGTCAGGCTGGCGCCCATCCAGCAGCCCAGCGCCATGATCAGGAACCCGCTGGCCACCATGAACTTGGCGCTGGTCCACCGCATCAGGCGCGGCATCAAGGGCGCCAGCAGCAACTGCACGAGCCCGTAGGCGATCAACGCCACACCCACGTCCCGGGCACTGAAGCCTTGCAGTTGCGAGAGGTAGTTAGGTACCAGAAACACCAGCCCGAAGGTGGCCGCCCCGAAGATGAACATCGCCAGGCTGGCCACGCCGAAGTTGTAACGGCCCAGCAACCGCAGATTGATGAACGCGCGCGGGCCGAACAGCTGGGTCGTCACGAACAGCACCAGGGCCAATGCTGACACCACGGTCATGCCCGTAATGAACGAAGACCCGAACCAGTCCAACCGGCCGCCTTCTTCCAGCACGATCTGCAGCCCGCCCAGGCCAATCACCATGGCGGCGATGCCGAGCCAGTCACCGTGGCGCAGCAACTGCAACTTCATCGGCCTGGCCTCGATGGACCAGGCAATGGCGCACAGCAGGGCAATACCAGGAAACAGCTGCAGGTAGAAGATCCAGCGCCAGGAGTACGCATCGGTCAACCAGCCGCCGATCGAAGGGCCCGCTGCCTGCGCCACGCTGTTGGCCAGGCTGAACAACGCCATGCCCATGGCCATTCGGCTGGCCGGCAGTTCGGTGATGATCAGCTGGAACGACAGCGGGATCAGCACGGCGCCGGCGGCGCCCTGGATTACCCGGATCACGATCATGGTTTCAAGGTTCGGCGCCCACGAACAGGCCACCGACGCGATCAGGAAGACCAGCGAGCCCGTCCACATCACCCGGCGCAGGGAGAACACCTCCACCAGCCAGGCCGTCAGGGGGATCATCACGATCTCTGCCACCAGGTAGGCGGTGGATATCCATGACCCTTCCTCGAAGCTGGCGCCCAGCGAGCCGCGTATCTCGGGCAGTGCGGCACTGGTGACGTGCACGTTCATGCCGGCCATGAAACAGCCAAACAGCCCGCCCAGCACAGCCACCCAGGCGCGCAGGGATACCGGTTGTTCAGCGCGCATCGGCAGGCTCCGGCGTGCGCGTGTCGACGGTGGTCACCACCGACATGCCGGGCAGTATCTGCGGCCCGTTTACGGGCAGGTCGAGCAGGATGCGCACCGCAAAACGCTGGACGATCTTGGTGAAGTTGCCTGTGGCATTGTCCGACGGCAGCAACGCGAAAACATTGCCCGAGGCCGGCGAGAAGCTTGCTACGTGACCTTCGAATGCCTGGCCAGGGAAACTGTCCACCTGTACCTGTACAGGCTGCCCTGGGCGCATCCGAGCCAACTGGGTTTCCTTGTAGTTGGCGACGACATAGGCCTGCGCGACCGGCACCACTGCCAACAACGGCTGGCCCGGCACCACGTATTGCCCTGCACGCACGTGGCGCTTGCCCACCACGCCTGCCACCGGTGCGCGCAGCACGGTGTCCTGGGCGTCCTGTTCGGCCAGTCGGCGTTCGGCCCTGGCGCTTTCGAAGGCGGCCAGGTGCTGCTGCAGGTCAGCCTTGGCCTGGGCAGCGCCGGCCTTGGCCATCCGTTGCTGCGCCTGTTGTTCCCGCCATGCTGCCTTCGCCCCTTGCTCGACAGCCTTGGCCTGGTTGGCAGCGGCCAGCGCCTGCTCCAGCCGTTGGGTCGTGGCTGCCTCGTCGCGTACCAGGCCTTGGTAGCGTTGCAGGTCCAGCTGGCTGCGACGACGTTCGGCGCTGGCACTGTGCACGGCGGCCTCGGCCTTGAGGGTGGCCTGCGCCTGCTGCTCGATGCGCTGCACGGCCAGCTCGCGGCGAGCCCGCGCCGCGTCTATGGCCGCCTGCGCCTGATGTTCGGCAGCGCGCGCGCGATCCCTGCGGGCCTGGTAATCGCGATCCTGCAACCGGACCAGCACAGCGCCGGCTTCAACCGGCTGGTCGTCTTCGACCTCCACCGTTGCCACATAGCCCGCCACGCGCGAACTCAATGCAACCCAATCGGCGCGGATGTAGGCGTCGTCGGTACTTTCCAGGTAGCGCCCGGTGAAGAACCAGTAGCCAGCGAGCGCCAGTAGCGCCAGCACGCCCAGGCATGCGGCTGCGCTATAGAGCAACCGCCGTCGTGTGCGAAGGGTCGCCTGCTCGGCAGTCGGGGTTGAGGGGTGCGTTTGTGCAGCAGCGTTCATGGTGGGGTTCCATTGTCCAGTGGAGGCGGTTGCGCTTTGCAAGCGTCGGCGGAGCCTTGGGCGTGGCGGCTTCACCACCCGCCGCCCAGTGCGCGGAACAGGTCGATCTGGGCACTGGCCACCTTGCCGCGCGCCTCGATGAGCTGGTCATGCAAGGCGATCAGCTCGCGTTCGCTGTCAAGCAGGGCCAGCCCGTCCTGGGTGCCCGCACGGTAGCTGGCCTGTGCCAGGGCGAAGCCGCGCTGGCTGTGCTCGAGCGCAGCCTGCAGCGAAGACAGGTGCTGCTGCTCGCCGGCATGGCGGGCCAAAGCCTGGCGCACATCCTTCAGGGCCTTGAGCGCCACGCTGCGATAGTGAGCGCGCTGGGCCTGCTGCAAAGCCTGGGCCTTGCCCAACCGGGCGCGGTTGGCTTTCAGGTTGGGAAATTCCCAGCTGATCAATGGGCCGACGCCAAAGGTGATGGCGCGGCTAGCCCCCAGGCCACTGATGTGACGATCAGCGCTAGCCAGTTGGGCGCCAAAACGAACCTTGGGGTACAGGTCGGCGCGCACGATGTCCGTTTCCAGGCCGGCGGCTTCCAACGCTCGTTCAGCCTGGCGTACGTCGGGGCGCCGTTCGAGCAGGTGCCAGCCATCGCCTGTGGGCAGCGTTGCCGTGAGTGAAGGGATGGCAGCGCAGGGGTGTGTGCGATCAACCGTGACGTCACCGGCCAGGGTGCTCAGCTCGAACAGCGCCACCTGGCGCCGCGCCTCGAAAACAGGTATCCGGGCGCGCACCTGTTCACGCAGGCCGAGCAGCCGCTCGCCGTCCAACGCCGTGGCGATGCCGGCCTGACGCTGGCGGTCGCTCAACAGCAGGCTGCGATCAAGGGTGCGCAGGGCTTGCCTAGCCTGGCTCAGGCGGGCGGTGTAGACGCATTGTTCGATGTAGGCACGGCTGGTCTGGGCGGCCACCTGCAGTCTCACGGCATCGTGCGCGGCGTTCGCAGCCTGCGCTTGCGCCTTGGCGCGATCGATTTGGGCTTGCACCTGCCCCCACACGTCCACCTGATACGCCAGCGCCACGCCCGGATTGAAGTGCCAGGAGGAGGAAGCATGGCTGTCACGGGCCTGGGCCAGGGTCTGATCGTCACTGTCCCTGCCGTAGGTTGCAGCAATACCCAGCGAGGTAGCAGGCAGGCGCTGCGCCTCAAACTCGCCGATGCCAGCCAGCAGTGCCCGCACGTTGGCTTCGGCCTGGGCCAGGTCCTGGTTGTTGGCCAATGCGCGCTCCACCCAGCGTCCGAGTTGCGGGTCCTGGTACAACTGCCACCAGCGCTCGGGCAAAGGCTGCGCGCTAACCCCGGCCTGGGTCTCGGCCAAAGGGTTGACCCGCATGGCCGCCGGGGGCTGTTCGGAGGCGGCAGGGTGCGTGCAACCTGCCAGCAGGCCGAACGTCAGCACAGCGCAAAGCTGTACGGGGGAGGGGATCATCAACGAAGTGGGCATCATGAACATCGCTTGTCAGTCATGATGCAACGTTAGCGAGACCGGTCAGGTCAAGGCTGCCGTAAGCGGGACAACCGTGCGCGCCAGCGGGACAATTCGAACCGCTTCAGCGGGGGCGTGCGCTCCCGTCCTGCCAGTCGCTGGGCGCGTATCCCAGAATACGCCTGAACATGGCTGCAAAGGCGCTTGGGCTCTGGTAGCCGTGTTCGAGCGCCACGGTGATGATCGGACGGCCTGCCGCCAGGCACTGCTGGCTCAGCATCACCCGCGCCCGAGCGCGCCACTGGCCGTGGGACATGCCCAACTCGCGCTGAAACAGCCGGGCCACATTGCGCGTGCTCATGTTCAGCGCAGTGGCGCACTCTTCAAGCGAATGCGCCTCGGCGGGTGACCGCAGCATGCGCTCGCACCAGGCCCTCAGGCGTGCGTGCGTCGGCATTGCAACGAACGTGTCGATGCGCCTTGCATGGGCGAGCTCGCCGAGAATGAGCGCCCGTACGTGCTCGCCCTCCCGGACACCGAGCATTCGCGAGGCTGCCAGGATCAATTCACGCAGCAACCCCGTCACCACGATCACCTGGCAGTGGCCGACATGGGGCGTCAGCAGCAGGGAGCGCATGCTGACGACGCCTTCCATGACAATGGCATGGCTGACGCCGGCCGGCACCCACAACGCATTACCCCCATGGATCACCCAGCTTCCCGAATCGGTACTCACATGCACAATGCCACTGGCCGCGTAGATCAGTTGGTCGTGGGCGTGGCAGTGGCTGGCGACGTGATCGCCGGGGGCGTAATCCATTTCGAGTGTCTGCATGTGGGGGATCCATCGTTGGAATGGATCCAATTGTAAAGGGGGATCGTGTGTGGAGGTTGCAAAGGGTGGGGTAGTGTGCGGTTTGAATGTGACTGAATTGCTTGATTCTAGGAAAAGATAAGAATTTATTGCGAGCTATTTGGTTTTCACAGTTCACATTCTATTAACGAGCGAAGTGTGTGGGGAGCACTGGGTGGTCTATCCCCGCAATGCCGGTTCGCCATGGCGGTCGGCATGCAGGGAATTGGAAGTTACAAGCCGGCCTCAAGCGCGAGTAGCGCGTCAATGGTCTGCCGACGGCGGATCAAGCGTACGACTTGGCCTTCGATCATCACCTCTGGCAGCAAAGGCCGGCTGTTGTAGTTGGACGACATGGAGGCGCCGTAGGCACCGGCATCGTGAATCACCAGCAAGTCGCCAATCACGGCCTGGGGCAAGTCCTGAGGGCAGAGCGCCTGTTCATCCTGAGTGAACACGTCCCCCGATTCGCACAGTGGGCCGGCGACCACGGTCGGTTGCCGCGGGCGGTCTACGGGGTGGCCGTCGGCATCGAGCAGGGTCATGGCATGGTAGGCCCCGTACATCGCAGGACGCATCAGGTCGTTGAAGCCAGCATCGACCAGCACGAATGTGTTGCGGCCCACCTGCTTGACGGCACGGACTTCGGTCACCAGATAGCCCGACTCGGCTACCAGAAAACGCCCTGGCTCGATCTCCATGCGCACCGGGTGCCCGAGCACGGCTTCGATTTCCTGCCGTGCCACTGCCCAGGTTTGCGCATAGCGCTGCAGGTCCACCGGCGTGTCGGTATCGCGGTATGGCGTCGAGAGCCCACCGCCGATCGAGAACGCTTCGATGTCGGTGTCCAGGCGCACGATCAGCTCGATCATGGCACGAGCCACCTGTTCCAGATGGGAGTAGTCAACGCCAGAGCCGATATGCATGTGCACGCCTACCAGGTGCAGGCGATGGGCCCGGATGCAGGCGAGCGCCTGCGGCAGGTCCTCGTGCCAGATGCCATGCTTGCTGTTCTCGCCCCCAGTATTGGTCTTGCGGCTATGGCCATGGCCGAACCCTGGGTTGATGCGCAGCCAGACACGGTGCCCTGGCGAGTGCTCGCCCAACTGGCGCAGCATGTCGATGGAGCCTGCGTTGACTTCGATCTTTTCCGCGACCGCGCGCGCCAGGGTGGCGCGGTCCAGCACGTCGCAAGTCAGCACCACCCCCGCAGGCTCGCCCGCCACACTGGCGCCGGCTGCAAAGGCGCGTTCCATTTCCCCGAGCGACACCGCATCGAGCACCAGCCCGTGCTGGCGCATCAAGCGCAATACCTGCAGGTTGGGGTTGGCCTTCTGGGCGAAGCGTACGGTGTCGAATGGCTTGAGCTGTTCTATCCGGCTGATGATGGTGGCGGCGTCGTAGGCCCACAGGGGTGAACCGTGCTGGCGAACGGCCTCGGCAAGCACAGCGTAAGGATGGTTCATGATCGAAGGACTCGGGACAGGGGGAAGTAGCGAGCATGGCCCATAGACTCGATTCAGAAAAATAGCTATTTTTGCGCCACCCATTCAGACCTGATATGACCTGTGAATACCGTCGGTGCTGCCATGAAACTCTCCGCCCGCCACATCGAAGTGTTCCGCGCCATCATGGTCTCGGGCAGCGTGACGGGCGCGGCGCGTCTGCTGTTCACCTCGCAGCCGACGATCAGCCGTGAGCTGGCGCGGCTAGAGCACGTGACCGGTCTGCATCTGTTCGAACGCACGGCCGGTCGCTTGGAAGCCACCGCCCAGGCGTTGCTGCTGATCGATGAAGTAGAGCGGGCGTATGTAGGCCTTGAGCGCATCGACCGTTTTGCCCAGGCCATTCGCAATTTTCAGCAGGGCCAGTTGGCCGTCACCTGCCTGCCGTTGTTTTCGCAGACGCTACTGCCCAAGGTCTGCCAGCGTTTCCACAAACAGCACCCTGGGGTGAGCGTGAGCATCGTGGCCCAGGAGTCACCACTGCTGGAAGAGTCCCTGGCCACCCAGCAGCACGACCTGGGCCTGACGGAGGTCGCGCAGATACCCCGCGGGGCGAGCGGGGAATTGCTGTTCAGCGCCAACATGGTCTGCGTGCTGCCTGAGCACCATCCGTTGCAGGCCAGGTCACGGCTGAGCCTGGCGGACTTCCATGAGATCGATTTCATCAACCTGGCCAGCCTGGACACCTATCGCCAGCGTCTGGACCACCAGTTTCGCGCGGCCGGGGTGAACCGTCGCACGGTCATCGAGACCACCAGCGCCGCCTCGGTGTGCGCCATGGTCAGGCAGGGCCTGGGCGTCGCCATCATCAACCCCCTGAGCGGGCTGGAGGCGGCCCAGAGTGGTTTGCCCATCAGGCCGCTGGAGATCTTGATCGCCTACCAGGTGATGCTGGTCAGGCCAGACCACCGGCCGGCCTCGGCGGCGGTCGAGCCGTTCTGTCAGACACTGCGCGAGCAGGCGCAGGCGATGCAGCGCGCACTGGCCTAGCCCCTGCGGGCTGTGGCAAGCCTGCGCAGTGATCGGTGGATTAGAGTTCGCAGATGAACGTGCCGGTGCCGCTCAGGATGTTTTCCAAGGTTTGCCTGATCTCGTCCAGATCGCTCAGCGTGCTGGTCAGGTTGATCTGAAGCACCTCATCACCGCGCAAGGCGTCCCGGTCACCTGCCGCCACTTCGATCAACAGGCCAGTTGCGCTCAAGGTCACTTTCAAGCCGTCCAGGGTCGAGGGCTCATCATCCAGGGTCAGGTCGACCGTGTCTTCGTCGGGGTAGCGGGTCAGCAGGAACATCTGGCCTTTGTCGCTGTGGCAGCACAGGGTGGCCATGTTGTCCTCCTCTTCATCGCAGGGGGTGGCGAACAGCACGGCTGTGTCGATTTGCATGGCGGGCTCGGATCAAAGGAAACGGAAGGGAATTCTGACAGTCTTGCTTACATGCATAAACGTAAAGTTACCGCCCCTTGAACGAAATTGTCGCAGCGCTGCAAGCCTTGATGACCGGTCAGTCGTTAAGCTGCGCCCAGTCCTGGGCGTGCATGCGCACGCTCAACGCCTGGTTTTCATCGTTCGCCCTGCCTGCAATCGTCTATCGTTGATCCCGGCACGGCGCACGCAGCGACGCTTCAACTATTACAAAGCCCAAGCGGAGTACCACAGATGGCGTTCTTCACCGCGGCCAGCAAAGCCGACTTCCAGCATCAACTGCAAGCGGCCCTGGCGCAGCACATCAGCGAACAGTCCCTGCCACAAGTGGCGCTGTTCGCCGAACAGTTCTTCGGCATCATCTCTCTGGACGAACTCACCCAGCGCAGGCTTTCCGACCTGGCCGGCTGCACCCTGTCGGCCTGGCGCATCGTCGAGCGTTTCGACCCCGAGCACCCGCAGGTGCGCGTGTACAACCCCGATTACGAACGCAACGGTTGGCAGTCGACCCACACGGTCGTCGAGGTGCTGCACCATGACCTGCCGTTTCTGGTGGACTCGGTCCGCACCGAGCTGAACCGCCGTGGCTACAGCATTCATACGCTGCAGACCACGGTATTGAGCGTGCGCCGCAACGCCAAGGGCGAATTGCTGGAGCTGCTGCCCAAGGGTACCCACGGTGAAGGGGTTGGGCACGAGTCGCTGATGTACCTGGAGATCGATCGCTGCGCCAACGCTGCAGAGCTGAGCGTGCTGGCTCGGGAAATCGAGCAGGTGCTGGCCGAGGTCCGCGTGGCGGTCGATGATTTCGAGCCGATGAAGGACAAGCTGCGTGAAGTCGTGGCGCTGGTCGAGCAGACCCCGTACGGGCCGGCCCAGCACGAAAAGGGCGAGGTCAAGGCGTTCCTGGAGTGGTTGCTGGACAACCACTTCACCTTCCTGGGGTATGAAGAGTTCACCGTCCAGGCCGATCAGGACGGTGGCCAGATGGTTTACGACGCGCAGTCGTTCCTTGGGCTGCCGCGTCGCCTGCGCGTTGGCTTGACCCCCGAAGAGCTGCGCATCGAAGACTACGCCGTGGCCTACCTGGCCGAGCCGCTGCTGCTCTCCTTCGCCAAGGCTGCGCTGCCAAGCCGGGTACACCGCCCGGGCTACCCTGACTACGTGTCCATCCGTCAGCTCGATGCCTCGGGTAACGTGCTCAAGGAACACCGCTTCATGGGCCTTTACACCTCCACGGTGTATGGCGAAAGCGTGCACGCCATCCCCTACATCCGGGTCAAGGTCGCCGAAGTGGAGCGCCGTTCCGGCTTCGATACCAAGGCTCACCTGGGCAAGGAACTGGCGCAGGTGCTCGAGGTGCTGCCGCGCGACGATCTGTTCCAGACGCCGGTCGATGAGCTGTTCAGCACGGTCATGTCCATCGTGCAGATCCAGGAGCGCAACAAGATTCGCGTCTTCCTGCGCAAAGACCCGTACGGGCGCTTCTGCTATTGCCTGGCCTATGTGCCGCGTGAAATCTATTCCACCGAGGTTCGGCAGAAAATCCAGCAGGTGTTGATGGAACGCCTGAAGGCCAGCGATTGCGAGTTCTGGACCTTCTTCTCCGAGTCGGTACTGGCCCGTGTGCAGCTGATCCTGCGCGTGGACCCGAAGAACCGTATCGACATCGACCCGCAGCAGCTCGAGCGTGAAGTCATCCAGGCCTGCCGTTCCTGGCAGGACGATTTCTCGGCGCTTGTCGTGGAGAACTTCGGCGAAGCCCAAGGCACCAACATCCTGGCCGATTTCCCCAAAGGCTTCCCGGCTGGCTACCGCGAGCGCTTCGCCGCCCATTCGGCGGTGGTGGACCTGCAGCACGTGCTGGCCCTGTCGGAAAGCAAGCCACTGGCCATGAGTTTCTACCAGCCGCTCACGCGGGTTGGCGAGCGCACCCTGCACTGCAAGCTGTACCACGCCGACACCCCTCTGGCGCTGTCGGACGTACTGCCGATTCTGGAAAACCTCGGCCTGCGCGTGCTGGGAGAGTTCCCCTATCGACTGCGCCACGCCAATGGCCGCGAATACTGGATTCACGACTTCGCCTTCACCTACAGCGAAGGCCTGAGCCTGAACATCCAGGAGCTCAATGACACCTTCCAGGATGCATTCATCCACATCGTCGGCGGCGATGCCGAAAACGATGCCTTCAACCGCCTGGTGCTGACCGCGGGCCTGCCGTGGCGCGACGTGGCATTGCTGCGTGCCTATGCACGCTACCTGAAACAAATCCGTCTGGGCTTCGACCTGGGCTACATTGCCAGCACGCTGAACAACCACACCGACATCGCGCGCGAGCTTACCCGCCTGTTCAAGACGCGTTTCTACCTGGCCCGCAAGCTGACCCAGGACGACCTCGAGGACAAGCAGCAGCGCCTTGAGCAAGCGATCCTCAATGCGCTGGACGAGGTGCAGGTGCTCAACGAGGACCGCATCCTGCGTCGCTACCTGGACCTGATCAAGGCCACCCTGCGCACCAACTTCTATCAGCTCGATGCCAACGGCCAGAACAAGTCGTATTTCAGCTTCAAGTTCAACCCCAAGCTTGTGCCCGAACTGCCCAAGCCGGTGCCCAAGTTCGAGATCTTCGTCTATTCCCCTCGGGTCGAGGGTGTGCACCTGCGCTTTGGCAACGTTGCGCGCGGCGGCCTGCGCTGGTCGGACCGCGAGGAAGACTATCGCACTGAGGTGCTGGGCCTGGTCAAGGCGCAGCAGGTGAAGAACTCGGTAATCGTACCTGTCGGCGCCAAGGGTGGTTTCCTGCCACGTCGTCTGCCACTGGGCGGCACGCGTGACGAGATCGCGGCAGAGGGCGTGGCGTGCTACCGCATCTTCATCTCGGGGTTGCTCGACATTACCGACAACCTCAAGGACGGTGGCGTCGTGCCGCCGGTCGGCGTGGTGCGTCACGACGATGACGACCCGTACCTGGTCGTGGCGGCCGACAAAGGCACCGCCACGTTCTCGGACATCGCCAACGGCATCGCCATCGACTATGGCTTCTGGCTGGGTGACGCCTTCGCATCGGGTGGCTCGGCAGGCTACGACCACAAGAAAATGGGCATCACCGCCCGCGGTGCCTGGGTCGGCGTGCAGCGTCACTTCCGTGAGCGCGGCATCAACGTGCAGGAAGATCCGATCACGGTGATCGGTGTGGGCGACATGGCCGGCGACGTCTTCGGTAATGGCTTGTTGATGTCCGACAAGCTGCAACTGGTAGCGGCCTTCAACCACCTGCATATCTTCATCGACCCCAACCCGGAGCCGGCGTCCAGCTTTGCCGAGCGCAAGCGCTTGTTCGACTTGCCGCGTTCGGCGTGGACCGACTACGACACCAGCATCATGTCCGAAGGCGGTGGCATTTTCCCGCGTAGCGCCAAGAGCATCGCCATCACGGCGCAGATGAAGGAACGCTTCGCCATCGAGGCCGACCGCCTGACGCCCACCGAGCTGCTCAATGCACTGCTCAAGGCGCCCGTTGACCTGCTCTGGAACGGTGGCATCGGCACCTACGTCAAGGCCAGTGGCGAAAGCCACGCCGACGTTGGCGACAAGGCCAACGACGCCTTGCGTGTCAACGGCAACGAGCTGCGCTGCAAGGTGGTGGGCGAGGGCGGCAACCTGGGCATGACCCAGCTTGGCCGGGTGGAATTCGGCCTGCACGGCGGCGCCACCAACACCGACTTCATCGACAACGCCGGCGGCGTGGATTGCTCCGACCACGAGGTCAACATCAAGATTCTGCTCAACGAGGTTGTGCAGGGTGGTGACATGACCGAGAAGCAGCGCAACCAGCTGCTCGGTAGCATGACCGAGGAAGTGTCCGGCCTGGTGCTGGGCAACAACTACAAGCAGACCCAGGCGCTGTCGCTGGCAGCGCGTCGCGTGCGCGAGCGCATTGCCGAGTACAAGCGCCTGATGGCCGACCTCGAGGCCCGTGGCAAGCTTGACCGGGCCATCGAGTTCCTGCCTTCCGAGGAACAGCTGGCCGAGCGCCTCGCCGCCGGCCAGGGCCTGACCCGTGCAGAGCTCTCGGTACTGATCTCCTACAGCAAGATCGACTTGAAGGAGCAGTTGCTCAAGTCCCAGGTGCCGGACGACGATTACCTGACCCGCGACATGGAAACCGCGTTCCCGCCGTCGCTGGTCAGCAAGTTCGCCGACTCCATGCGCCGCCACCGCCTCAAGCGCGAGATCGTCAGCACCCAGATCGCCAACGACCTGGTCAACAACATGGGCATCACTTTCGTGCAGCGGTTGAAGGAATCGACCGGCATGAGCCCTGCCAACGTGGCCGGGGCTTACGTGATCGTGCGCGACATCTTCCACCTGCCGCACTGGTTCCGTCAGATCGAGGCGCTGGATTACCAGGTCCCCGCCGAGATCCAGCTGACCCTGATGGACGAACTGATGCGCCTGGGTCGTCGAGCCACGCGCTGGTTCCTGCGTAGCCGTCGCAATGAGCAAGACGCTGGCCGTGATTGCGCCCACTTTGGGCCGAAGATCGCCCAGCTTGGGCTCAAGCTCGACGAACTGCTCGAAGGCCCGACCCGCGAACGCTGGATGGTGCGCTACCAGAGCTTCGTCGATGCGGGGGTGCCGGAGCTGTTGGCACGCATGGTGGCCGGTACCAGCCATCTGTACACCTTGCTGCCGATCATCGAGGCGGCTGATGTGACCGGTCACGAGCCGGCGCAGGTGGCCAAGGCGTTCTTCGCCGTGGGCAGCGCGCTTGACCTGACCTGGTACTTGCAGGAGATCAGCAACCTGCCGGTGGAGAACAACTGGCAGGCCCTGGCCCGGGAAGCCTTCCGCGACGACATCGACCTGCAACAACGCGCCATCACCATCTCGGTATTGCAGATGGCCGATGCACCGCAGGACATGGATGCCCGCGTCGCGCTGTGGGCCGAGCAGCATCGGGTGATGGTGGAGCGCTGGCGCGCCATGCTCGATGACCTGCGCAGCGCCTCGGGCCATGACTACGCGATGTATGCAGTGGCCAACCGCGAACTGGTCGATCTGGCCATGAGTGGGCAGGCGACTGTAATGCCGTCCTGAGTCATTGCTGAAATGAAAAAGCCCCGGCCGTGATGCCGGGGCTTTTTTGTGGGTGAGGTGTTGGGCGATTGGTTATGGAATGACGGTCAACGGGGCGCGCAGCGGCCCCAGTGATCTGTGATGCAGAACTCAAGTACCGAGGCCGCTGATGCCCGCCGCCGGCACCGAGCAGCACCCATAAGCCAACGATAGAGACAGGCGTTGCTCACGATGTCTGCGCTCAAACCCTACGACATCACCAGACCAAGCCCGCCACTGCCTTACTTGAACCGCCGCTCCACACCCTTCTCCACCAGGATCTTGGCCGATATTTCTTCCACCGAAAAATGCGTGGAATTGATGTTGGGAATGTTCTCGCGGCGGAACAGGCTCTCGACTTCTCGCACCTCGAATTCGCACTGGGCGAAGCTCGAGTAACGGCTATTGGGCTTGCGCTCGTGGCGAATGGCGGTCAGCCGGTCGGGGTCGATGGTCAGGCCGAACAGCTTGCTGTGGTGCTTTTTCAGCACCGCCGGCAGTTGCAGGCGCTCCATGTCGTCTTCGGTCAGCGGATAGTTGGCCGCGCGGATGCCGAACTGCATGGCCATGTACAGGCACGTCGGGGTTTTGCCGCAACGGGACACACCCACCAGGATCAGGTCGGCCTTGTCGTAGTAATGGGTGCGAGCGCCGTCATCGTTGTCCAGGGCGAAGTTCACCGCCTCGATGCGCTCCATGTAGTTGGAATTGCCACCAATGGAGTGGGATTTGCCCACCGAATACGAGGAATGGGCGGTCAACTCCTGCTCCAGCGGGGACAGGAACGAGGAGAAGATGTCGATCATGAACCCGTTGGAGGTGGCGAGGATCTCGCGTATGTCCTGGTTGACGATGGTGTCGAAGATGATCGGCCGCATGCCGTCGCGCTCGGCCGCCGCATTGATCTGCTGAACCATGTTGCGCGCTTTTTCGGGGGAGTCGATGTATGGCCGGGTGAATTTGCTGAAAGGAATGCTCTCGAACTGCGCGAGCAGGCTCTGGCCCAGGGTCTCGGCAGTGATGCCGGTGCCGTCGGAGATGAAGAACGCGGTTCGTTTCATTTGCGATCGGGGCCTTAGTGATGATGACGTTTCTTGATTATGATAAGTTCGCTTTGCCGAATGCGGCTGTCGGCATTCTCACTTATTTTCCAGGTACAGGCCACATGCGTCCGGCCCAGTCAAGAAGACAGGCGGGCGCCGTTGAGCTTTTCCAATACAGCTAGTGGAGAGATCACCTTGGTAGAGTACGTAGTTTCCCTCGAAAAGCTCGGCGTCCATGATGTGGAGCATGTGGGGGGCAAGAACGCATCCCTGGGCGAGATGATCAGCAATCTTGCCGGTGCCGGCGTGTCCGTGCCGGGCGGCTTTGCCACTACGGCTCAGGCGTACCGTGATTTCCTCGAGCAAAGTGGGCTCAACGACCGCATCCATGCGGCGCTCGATGCCCTGGACGTGGACGATGTCAACGCCCTGGCCAAGACCGGCGCGCAGATTCGCCAGTGGGTGATGGAAGCCGAATTCCCGGCGCGTCTGGATGCCGAGATCCGTACCGCCTTCGCCGAAATGGCCAATGGCAACGACAACATGGCCGTGGCCGTGCGCTCCTCGGCCACCGCCGAAGACCTGCCAGACGCCTCGTTCGCCGGCCAGCAGGAAACCTTCCTCAACATCCGCGGCGTGGACAACGTGATCCGTGCTGCGAAGGAAGTGTTCGCCTCGCTGTTCAATGACCGTGCCATCTCCTACCGTGTGCACCAGGGCTTCGACCACAAGCTGGTCGCACTCTCGGCTGGCGTGCAGCGCATGGTCCGTTCCGAAACCGGCACCGCCGGCGTGATGTTCACGCTGGACACCGAGTCGGGATTCCGTGACGTCGTGTTCATCACCGGTGCCTACGGCCTGGGTGAAACCGTGGTCCAGGGCGCGGTCAACCCTGACGAATTCTACGTACACAAACACACCCTGCAGGCTGGCCGTCCGGCCATCCTGCGCCGCAACCTGGGCAGCAAGGCGATCAAGATGGTCTATGGCGAAGAAGCCAAGGCCGGTCGCTCGGTCAAGACGGTCGAAGTCGATCGCGCCGAGCGTGCCCGCTTCTGCCTGAGCGACGACGAAGTCAACGAGCTGGCCAAGCAGGCGATGATCATCGAGCAGCATTATCAGCGCCCAATGGACATCGAGTGGGCCAAGGACGGTGACGACGGCAAGCTGTACATCGTCCAGGCCCGCCCTGAGACCGTGAAGAGCCGCGCCAGCGCCAACGTCATGGAACGTTACCTGCTGAAAGAGAAGGGCACCGTGCTGGTCGAAGGCCGCGCCATCGGCCAGCGCATCGGCGCCGGCAAGGTCCGCGTGATCAACGACGTGTCCGAGATGGACAAGGTCCAGCCAGGCGACGTGCTGGTCTCCGACATGACCGACCCGGACTGGGAACCGGTCATGAAGCGTGCCAGTGCCATCGTCACCAACCGTGGCGGGCGTACCTGCCATGCGGCCATCATTGCCCGTGAACTGGGTATTCCGGCGGTCGTCGGTTGCGGCAACGCTACCCAGATTCTCAAAGATGGGCAGGGCGTGACCGTCTCCTGCGCCGAAGGCGATACCGGCTTCATCTTCGAGGGTGAACTGGGCTTCGACATCAAGCAGAACTCGGTGGACGCCATGCCTGAGCTGCCGTTCAAGATCATGATGAACGTCGGCAACCCGGACCGCGCCTTCGACTTCGCCCAGCTGCCCAACGCCGGTGTAGGCCTGGCCCGCCTGGAGTTCATCATCAACCGCATGATCGGCGTGCACCCCAAGGCATTGCTCAACTACGCCGGCCTGCCGGCTGACCTGAAGGACAGCGTCGACAAGCGCATCGCCGGTTATGACGATCCGGTCGGTTTCTATGTGGAGAAGCTGGTCGAAGGCATCAGCACCCTGGCAGCGGCGTTTTATCCCAAGAAAGTGATCGTTCGCCTGTCGGACTTCAAGTCCAACGAGTACGCCAACCTGATCGGCGGCAAGCTGTACGAGCCCGAAGAAGAAAACCCGATGCTGGGCTTCCGTGGGGCCTCGCGCTACATCAGCGAGGCGTTCCGCGATTGCTTCGAACTCGAGTGCCGCGCACTCAAGCGCGTGCGCAACGAAATGGGCCTGACCAACGTCGAGATCATGGTGCCGTTCGTGCGTACCCTCGGTGAGGCCAGCCAAGTGGTCGACCTGCTGGCTGAAAACGG
This sequence comes from Pseudomonas sp. UBA5568, assembly GCF_002425525.1. NCBI lineage: Bacteria > Pseudomonadati > Pseudomonadota > Gammaproteobacteria > Pseudomonadales > Pseudomonadaceae > Pseudomonas > Pseudomonas sp. UBA5568. The sequence goes on from NZ_DIMK01000049.1 coordinate 91,385, forward strand.
CCTGGCCCGTGGCGACAACGGCCTGCGCGTCATCATGATGTGCGAACTGCCGTCCAACGCCATCCTGGCCGACGAGTTCCTCGAATACTTCGACGGTTTCTCCATCGGATCGAACGACCTGACTCAGCTGACGTTGGGTCTGGACCGTGATTCGGGCATCATTGCCCACCTGTTCGATGAGCGAAATCCTGCGGTCAAGAAGCTGCTGGCCAACGCCATCGCGGCGTGCAACAAGGCCGGCAAGTACATCGGTATTTGCGGTCAGGGCCCTTCGGATCACCCAGACCTGGCCAAATGGCTGATGGAGCAGGGCATCGACAGCGTATCGCTGAACCCGGACTCGGTGCTCGAAACCTGGTTCTACCTGGCCGAAGGCCAAAGCGCGACCTGATACCGCAAAACGCGAGGGGCGTCTGGCGTCCCTCGCCTGGTTTTTTCCAGGGCGAGTTCCAGCGATGGATTTCGCCCTTTTTTGTGCGACAAGCAACCGACCTATGCAAAGCAGCAGTACATTATTTCCCGTCGCCTTGCTCAGTGCCGAGCGTCGCGGCGACCTCAGTGAAGACGTCTATCGCATCAAGGCCGGCTTGGGTCCCGATCCCAGCGTGGAGCTGGCCGTGACCCGGCTGGGCTTGGCTGACCAGAACACCGCCCAGGGTATTCCGGTCATCTTGCTGCATGGCAGCTTTTCCAATCGGCGTTTCTGGTATTCACCCAAGGGCGGTGGCCTTGGGGCCTACCTGGCCCGGGCCGGCTTCGATGTATGGATCCCCGAGATGCGTGGTCACGGGCTGTCGCCGCGCAATCGGGATTGGGCACAGAACACGGTGGTCGCCTACGCGCGCGACGACGTACCGGCCATCGGTGCCTTCGTGCATGAGAAAGCGGGCAGGGCGCCCCTGTGGATTGGGCATTCGTTGGGCGGCACTACCTTGGCGGTCGCCCTGGGGAGCGGCGCGTTGGCTGCGCAGCATGTGTCGGGTGTGGCGCTATTCGGTTCCCAGGTAAGCCGCAGCTACTGGCCGTTGAAAGTGCCTCCGGTGGTGTGGGGCATGCGCTGGCTGCTACGCCGCTGGGGGCATTTGTCTGGCTCGCGCTTTGGGCGCGGGCCAGAGGATGAACCCGTCGGCCTTGCCTTGGAACACATGCGCTGGCATGGATTGATCGGGCGTTTTGGCGACAAGCAGGGCGATTGGTGGGCAGGCCTTGCGCAAGTCGACGTGCCGACGCTGGCCGTCGCAGCCGCGGCCGACCAGCAGAGCCCGCCGTGGGCCTGCCGCACGTTGTTCGAGCAACTCGGTGGCGCGCACAAGCAGTTCCTCTGCCTTGGGCCTGCGGCGGGCTTCGATGCCTTTGGCCATGCGGACATGCTGGCCAGCCAGGCTGCCCACGTGCAGGTATGGCCGCTGGTAGAACGCTGGCTGCGTGAGCCCAGGTTGCCGGTGCATGCGTCCATCGAGGCCTTGGCGCTCGTGCCCGCGCTATGAAAGGCGCTGACCGTGCGGTCTCGGGTGACTGCGGTGTGCTCCAAGGTGTAGCCTTGGCCCTCAATCGCTTTCGTTGTGACTGACAGGAGCTTGCCATGCAGCATTACGTAACGCCCGACCTGTGTGACGCCTATCCGGACCTCGTGCAGGTGCTGGAGCCGATGTTCAGCAACTTTGGTGGCCGCGATTCGTTCGGTGGCCAGATCGTCACCATCAAGTGCTTCGAGGACAACTCGCTCGTGCGTGAGCAGGTCGAACTCGATGGCCGGGGCAAGGTGTTGGTGGTCGACGGCGGCGGCTCGCTGCGTCGCGCCCTGTTGGGCGACATGCTTGCCGAAAAAGCGGCGAAAAACGGCTGGGAAGGCCTGGTGATCTACGGCTGCGTGCGCGACGTCGACGCACTGATCCAGACCAACGTGGGTGTGCAGGCGCTGGCCAGCCACCCGCTCAAAACCGACAAGCGTGGCATTGGCGACCTCAACGTCGTGGTGAGTTTCGCGGGCGTGACCTTCAGGCCCGGTGAATACGTGTACGCCGACAACAACGGCGTACTGGTCTCGCCAAGCCCGTTGCAGATGCCGGAGTGACGCGCCGCTGGCGCTGATGGAGCTTTGATGTTCGAGGAAGACAACGCGCAGTGGGGGCTGGTGCATGCCCTGGTGCTCGATGGCAAGGGCGGGGCACGCGCCATCGCCCGAACCGAGCTGGCCGATTTGCAACTGCAACCTGAGCAAAGCCTCTGGTTGCACTGGGACCGCAGCCACCCCCAAACCCGGTCGTGGCTGCTGAGCGAGAGTGGCCTTAGTGAATTCGCCTGCGAGCTGTTGCTGGAAGAGAACACTCGGCCGCGCTTGCTGCCGATGGCCGACGAGCAATTGTTGCTGTTTCTGCGTGGGGTCAACCTCAACCCTGGTGCCGAGCCTGAGGACATGGTTTCGGTGCGAATCTTCGCCCAGGCCCAGCGCGTGATTTCGCTGCGCTTGCGCCCGCTCCGGGCCAGCGACGAAGTCCTGCTGCAACTGGAGCAGGGCAGGGGGCCGAAGACAGCTTCCGAGTTGCTGTTGCTGATGGGCGAACTGCTGACCGAGAAAGTCCAGGGTTTGGTCAGCGATCTGTCCGAATTGGTCGACCTCGAAGAAGAAAAGGTAGAGGTTGACGAGCGACACCTGCCTGATCAGGGCAGCTTGCAGCAGATCCGCCGCCGCGCGGCTGGCCTGCGACGCTTCCTGGCCCCGCAGCGCGACATCTATGCACATCTTTCACGCAGCAAGTGGAGCTGGTTTGCCGAGGTCGATGCCGATTACTGGAACGAGCTGAACAACAGCCTGATCCGCTATCTCGAAGAGCTCGAACTGACCCGCGAACGTGCGGCATTGGTGCTTGAGAGCGAAGACCGCCGCCGCAGCGAACGGATGAACCGCACCATGTACCGGTTTGGCATCATCACCTGCATCTTTCTGCCAATGAGCTTCATCACCGGGCTGTTGGGCATCAACGTGGGTGGCATTCCTGGGGCGCAGAACCCTTACGGGTTTCTCATGGCGTGCCTGGTGGTGCTGGGGCTGGCAGCAGGGCAATGGTGGTTGTTCCGGCGCTTGCAGTGGGTATAGCCGCCAGCGCGCCAGCAGCCTGGTCGACACAAGGTGTGACCCGTCGCCAGGCCGTCTCGTCTCTTGCTGATACTACGCGAGGTGCCCATGCACGATCCGTTCGAACAATCCCTGCGTGACCTGCTCAAGGCATCCCCGTCCGGCAATGACCGCCATGACCAGGATGATGCCGCCTGCCTGGGTCGCGTGCTCAAGACCGCCAACCGTCAGGTTGGCGCCGGTGATCTGTTCAGCTTGCTTGGCCGTTGGAGCCAGGCGCTGATGATCGCCATCAACAATGGCTCGGCGCACGTCGCGCCGGTGCGCAGACATTCTTCCCGCAACGCTGCCGCTGGCAGCAAAGCTGATAAGGCCGACTGAATATGGAACTCGATCTCTGGACCCAGAGCCTGGTCACCGCCATGACCGCCCTATGGACCAAGGTGGCGAACTTCATCCCCAACTTGTTCGGCGCGTTGGTGGTGGTGCTGCTGGGCTTTGTGGTAGCCAAGCTGCTCGATACCTTGCTCTCCAAACTGCTGGCCAAGCTTGGCCTTGATCGCCTGATGGCCGGTACGGGTCTGACCAAGATGCTGGGCCGGGTTGGCATTCAGGTACCGATTTCTACCCTGATCGGCAAGATCGTCTACTGGTTCGTGCTGCTGATCTTCCTCGTATCGGCCGCCGAGTCGCTGGGCCTGGAGCGCGTCTCGGCCACGCTCGACATGCTGGCCTTGTACCTGCCCAAGGTGTTCGGTGCAGCGTTGATATTGCTCGCGGGCGTGCTCCTGGCGCAGGTGGCCAACGGCCTGGTGCGCGGCGCTGCCGAAGGCGTGGGGCTTGAGTACGCCGCGGGGCTTGGACGCATCGTTCAGGGCCTGGTCATCATCATCAGCATTTCAGTGGCTATCAGCCAGCTGGAGGTCAAGACCGACCTGCTCAACCATGTGATCGTTATCGGCCTGATTACCGTTGGTCTGGCCGTTGCGCTGGCCATGGGCCTGGGTAGCCGCGAGATCGCGGGTCAGATCCTGGCGGGCATCTACGTCCGCGAGCTGTTCCAGGTGGGTCAGCAGGTGCGCATTGGCGAGGTAGAAGGGCATATCGAGGAAATCGGCACGGTCAAGACGGTGATCCTCACCGACGATGACGAGCTGGTTTCCCTGTCCAACCGAGAATTGCTCGAGCAGCGGGTCAATAGCCGCTGACCGCACAAAGCTGTTAATGTATGCCGCCGCAAAAACCGACCCTCCTGGGCGTTTGCGGCGACATTGACCTGACTGTCGGCCAGATTCGTTTTGAATAAAGTCCCCACGCCGCCCATGCGCTACGACCCCCGCGAACTCACCGACGAAGAGTTGGTGGCGCGCTCGCATGAGGAGCTGTATCACGTCACCCGCGCGTATGAGGAGCTCATGCGTCGCTATCAGCGAACCCTGTTCAACGTATGTGCACGTTATTTGGGGAACGACCGGGACGCGGATGATGTCTGTCAGGAAGTCATGTTGAAAGTGCTCTATGGTCTCAAGAATTTCGAGGGAAAATCCAAATTCAAGACCTGGCTTTACAGCATCACCTACAATGAATGCATCACCCAGTACCGCAAGGAGCGCCGCAAGCGCAGGTTGATGGATGCCTTGAGCCTGGACCCTGTTGAAGAGGCGTCCGAGGACAAGGCCCCAAAGGCCGAAGAAAAGGGCGGGCTGGACAAGTGGCTGGTCCATGTGAACCCGATCGATCGGGAAATCCTGGTGCTGCGATTCGTCGCCGAGCTGGAGTTCCAGGAGATCGCGGATATCATGCACATGGGGCTCAGCGCGACGAAAATGCGATACAAGCGTGCGCTTGACAAGCTTCGGGAGAAATTTGCCGGTCTGGATGAAACTTAACGACCAGCAAATATCTCTAACGAACCGGCGAGTTCTGCTAGACTCGCCGACGAGTTGTCCCCCCGGTTTTGGTGGGACTGCTTAACTATCACCAGATGGGGATTTAACGGATGAAACTGAAAAACACCTTGGGCTTGGCCATTGGTTCGCTCGTAGCCGCCACCTCGATTGGCGCTATGGCACAAGGCCAAGGCGCCGTCGAAACTGAAATCTTCTACAAGAAAGAATTCTTCGACAGCCAGCGCGACTTCAAAAACGACGGTAACCTGTTCGGCGGCTCCATCGGTTACTTCCTGACCGACGACGTTGAACTGCGTCTGGGCTACGACGAAGTCCACAACGCTCGTGGCGACGACGGCAAGAACATCAAGGGCTCCAACACCGCCCTGGACGCCGTTTACCACTTCAACAACCCGTACGACGCCATCCGTCCGTACGTTTCCGCTGGTTTCTCGCACCAGTCGATCGGCCAGACCGGCCGTGGTGGTCGTAACCACTCCACCTTCGCCAACGTTGGCGCTGGCGCCAAGTGGTACATCACTGACATGTTCTACGCCCGTGCCGGCGTAGAAGCTCAGTACAACATCGACCAGGGCGACACCGAGTGGGCTCCAAGCGTTGGTGTTGGTCTGAACTTCGGCGGTAGCCCGAAGAACCAGGCTGCTCCTGCACCTGCTCCAGTTGCTGAAGTCTGCTCCGACTCCGACAACGACGGCGTTTGCGACAACGTCGACAAGTGCCCAGACACCCCGGCCAACGTCACTGTTGACGCCGACGGCTGCCCGGCTGTTGCCGAAGTCGTTCGCGTTGAGCTGGACGTCAAGTTCGACTTCGACAAGTCGGTCGTCAAGCCTAACAGCTACGGCGACATCAAGAACCTGGCTGACTTCATGAAGCAGTACCCACAGACCACCACCGTGGTTGAAGGTCACACTGACTCCGTAGGTCCAGACGCTTACAACCAGAAGCTGTCCGAGCGTCGTGCCAACGCTGTCAAGCAGGTCCTGACCCAGCAGTACGGCGTAGAATCCAGCCGTGTTGACTCGGTTGGCTACGGCGAAACCCGTCCGGTTGCCGACAACGCCACCGAAGAAGGCCGTGCTATCAACCGTCGCGTTGAAGCTCAGGTAGAAGCCCAGGCCAAGTAATTGGTTTGAAGCTTCATGAAAAACCCGGCCTCGGCCGGGTTTTTCTTTGCCTGCATGACAGCATGTGATGTCTAGCAGGCAAGCACTGGTGTAAGGCCCAGCCAAGGCAGTGCTTGCCTGCTAGACATTTGTCTGTACGTTCATCTGCCCAGGCAGCCCTCCGCAGAAAACCTGCAGGCCAACATCGGGCTGTCCTGTGCCGTTGGTGATAGCTATAATCGCCCCCTCACTCACCCCGAGTCTTGCCTGCCCATGTATACCCTGGCCCGCCAGCTGCTGTTCAAACTGTCACCGGAAACTTCTCATGATCTGTCGCTGGACCTGATCGGTGCCGGCGGCCGGCTTGGCTTGAACGGCAAGCTGTGCAAGCGCCCGGCCTCATTGCCGGTCAAGGTCATGGGCCTGGATTTCGCCAACCCGGTAGGTCTGGCGGCTGGCTTGGACAAGAACGGTACGGCCATCGACGGCTTCGCCCAGCTGGGCTTCGGTTTCGTCGAGATCGGCACTGTCACGCCTCGCCCGCAACCTGGCAACCCCAAACCTCGGCTGTTCCGCTTGCCAGAGGCAACTGCCATCATCAACCGCATGGGTTTCAATAACCTTGGGGTTGATCATCTGCTGGGCCGTGTACGCGCTGCCCGTTACAAGGGCGTGCTGGGTATCAATATTGGCAAGAACTTCGACACGCCAGTCGAGCGCGCGGTGGACGATTACCTGATCTGCCTGGACAAGGTCTACAGCGCGGCCAGCTACGTCACTGTCAATGTCAGCTCACCCAACACCCCGGGGCTGCGCAGCCTACAGTTCGGGGATTCGCTCAAGCAATTGCTCGATGCCTTGGCGGAACGTCGGGCACAGCTGAGCGCCCGTCATGGCCGGCATGTGCCCTTGGCCATCAAGATTGCCCCTGACATGAGCGATGAAGAAACGGCGCTGGTGGCCGCTGCGCTTGTCGAGTCAGGCATGGACGCGGTCATCGCGACCAATACCACGCTCGGGCGCGAAGGCGTGGAGGCCCTGCCGTATGGCGGTGAAGCAGGCGGGCTCTCAGGTGCCCCCGTACGCCAGAAGAGCACACGTATCGTTCAGGTGTTGGCCGGTGAGATGGGCGGCAAGCTGCCAATCATTGCCGCAGGGGGCATCACGGAAGGAAAACATGCGGCCGAGAAGATCGCCGCCGGTGCGAGCCTGGTGCAGATCTACTCGGGCTTCATCTATAAAGGGCCGGCGCTCATTCGAGAAGCCGTGGACGCCATCGCCGCCATGCCCAAGCGGTAAGCTTGCCCGCAAAAAAAGGGCCCCATGAAGGGGCCCTTGGGCCTCAGCCCGCCGCCCTGGTGGGGCGTGCCTGGTAAATCGCGTGAATGTCCTCTATCAGCCTACGGCGTGATTTTCGTTGAGCCTGTGGATACCGGCGGTGCCAGTCATACCGTCCCAGTTGTCACCACGGCCCTCCCGCCAGCCGTTGATCCAGGCTTGACGAACAGATGGCAGGGTAAAGGGGCAAAGCTCCCGGGATTTGCCGGTGACTCCATATTGGTAGCCACGTGAAAATGCTCTTTCCAACGGATCACGCTTAAGTCTTCTCATAGGGTGTTGCCCTCACTTGTTGACTGTAATGTCCCGTCGGCCTCATGGAGGCCGGGCAGAATCGTTCTGCCGGTATGGGCTCGCTGCCGGCGTCGCGAGCCTGAAGTGCCGCTTCGTTGCGATGCGGCCTGTGCTCAGTTCTAACCAATGCAGGTGACGGTGGGAATGATCGATTTGTCATAAGCACGTAACCTTTCCAAGGGTCAGGGGATAAGTAAATAAATGCGACTCATCCTTATTCCCGCCGCAGCCCCGCAGGATCGGGGTTAGCCGAAGTTTGACGCCATTTTGCCATCGCCTCTGTGAGGCATTTGAAATACCTCGAAATGCGACGAAGGGTCACCTAGGTCCCGGTGTCGCGAGAATGTATGTACTGCTCGATGATCTAAGCTGTTTGTGCCGTCAGGCATGGATGGGTAAGTCGGGCGGCCCGGTCATCGCTCTTGCGTAAGGGGAGCGTGGCCACTTGCACACCTGTCGGAAAAGGGTGCAGGTAAACAGGGCGTCGCGATGCGTCGCAGCGCCAGTCTAATAGCCCTACTGTGCTGGATAACTCATGTCGGACCGTTTCGAACTCTACCTCACTTGTCCCAAAGGCCTTGAAAGCCTGCTTGCAGAAGAGGCCCGCAGCCTTGGCCTGGATGAGGTGCGTGAACACACCTCGGCTATTCGCGGGGCTGCCGACATGGAGACAGCCTACCGTCTGTGCCTGTGGTCCAGGTTGGCAAACCGCGTATTGCTGGTGCTCAAGCGGTTTTCCATGAAAAACGCCGACGACCTGTATGACGGTGTCAATGCCGTGGAGTGGGCCGACCACTTGGCCGCTGATGGCACCCTGGCCGTTGAGTTCAGCGGTCATGGGTCAGGGATCGACAATACTCATTTCGGCGCTCTCAAGGTCAAGGACGCCATTGTCGACAAACTGCGCAACCGTGAAGGCCTACGCCCGTCGGTGGAGAAGATCGACCCGGATGTGCGCGTGCACCTGCGCCTTGACCGGGGTGAGGCGATCCTGTCGCTGGACCTCTCCGGTCACAGCCTTCATCAGCGTGGTTATCGCCTGCAGCAAGGTGCAGCACCGCTCAAGGAAAACCTCGCTGCCGCCGTGTTGATTCGTTCCGGCTGGCCACGCATCGCTGCCCAGGGCGGCGCACTGGCCGACCCCATGTGTGGTGTCGGCACATTCCTGGTCGAGGCGGCAATGATCGCCGCGGACATCGCCCCCAACCTCAAGCGTGAGCGTTGGGGCTTCACGGCGTGGCTGGGCCATGTGCCTGCGCTCTGGCGCAAGGTGCATGATCAGGCGCAGGCGCGGGCTGAAGCTGGCCTGGCCAAACCTGCGTTGTGGATCCGCGGCTATGAAGCCGATCCTCGCTTGATACAACCAGGGCGTAACAACGTCGAACGCGCAGGCCTGAGCGATTGGGTGAAGATCTATCAGGGTGAAGTGAGTACATTCGAGCCGCGCCCGGACCAGAACCAGAAAGGCTTGGTCATCAGCAACCCACCCTACGGGGAGCGTCTGGGTGACGAAGCCAGCCTGCTTTACCTTTACCAGAACCTTGGCGAACGCCTGCGTCAGGCATGCATGGGTTGGGAAGCCGCCGTCTTTACGGGCGCTGCGCAACTGGGCAAGCGCATGGGCCTGCGCAGCCACAAGCAGTACGCATTCTGGAACGGTGCACTGCCCTGCAAGTTGTTGCTGTTCAAGGTCCAGCCGGACCAGTTCGTGACCGGCGAGCGCCGTACCGAACCGGCTGAAGCCCTGCAAGCCCACCAGCCAGCGCAGGTGGCCAGCCAGCCTGCTCGCCTGTCCGAGGGTGCGCAGATGTTCGCCAACCGCCTGCAGAAAAACCTTCGGCAGCTGGGCAAGTGGGCTCGCCGCGAACAGGTCAGCTGCTATCGACTGTACGATGCGGATATGCCCGAGTATGCCCTGGCTGTAGACATGTATCAGGACTGGGTGCACGTGCAGGAATACGCCGCGCCGCGTTCGATCGATCCCGACAAGGCACAAGCGCGCCTGCTCGACGCGCTGGCGGCGATCCCCCAGGCCCTTGGTATTTCGCCACAACGCGTGGTGCTCAAGCGCCGGGAGCGTCAAAGCGGAACCCGCCAGTACGAGCGCCAGGCCACGGAAGGTCGCTTTCAGGAAGTGTCGGAAGCGGGGGTCAAGCTGCTGGTCAACCTGACCGACTACCTCGACACCGGCCTGTTCCTGGACCATCGGCCGATGCGCTTACGCATTCAGCGTGAGGCGGCCGGCAAGCGCTTCCTGAACCTGTTCTGCTATACCGCGACGGCTACCGTGCATGCAGCCAAGGGCGGGGCGCGCAGCACCACCAGCGTCGACCTGTCGAAAACCTACCTGGACTGGGCGCGGCGCAACCTGGCGCTCAACGGCTTTTCAGAGCGCAATCGTCTGGAACAAGGGGATGTCATGACGTGGTTGGAGGCCGAGCGTGAAAGCTACGACCTGATCTTCATCGATCCGCCCACGTTCTCCAACTCCAAGCGCATGGAAGGTGTGTTCGACGTTCAGCGCGACCACGTTCAGTTGCTGGACTTGGCGATGGCGCGGCTGGCCCCGGGTGGTGTGCTGTATTTCTCCAACAACTTCCGCAAGTTCCAGCTCGACGAGCACCTGTCTGCTCGTTACGCCGTGGAAGAGATCACCGCCCAGACGCTTGACCCGGACTTCGCCCGCAACAACCGCATCCATCGCGCCTGGAAGCTGCAGTTGCGGTGATGCGCCGACGCCTGTGCCCTTGCGGGGGCACAGGCCATGCAGGTCACTTGGCGGCTGTACTGGCGTTTGCGCTGGGCTGGCGGTAGAGGTCCAGCAGCACCTGGTCCAGCACCTGCGAGGCGCCCCACGGTTTGGGGTCGTTGAGGATAGCGGCCACTGCCCAGGTATGGCCGTTGCTGTCACGGCTGAAACCCGCGATTGCCCGTACGGTGTTGAGCGTGCCGGTCTTGATGTGGCCCTCACCGGTCATGGCGGTGCGCTTGAGCCGTTTGCGCATGGTCCCATCCATACCCACCAGCGGCAGCGAGCTCATGAACTCGGCCGCGTAGGGGCTTTTCCAGGCCGCTTGCAGCATGGCTGCCATCTCACGCGTGCTCACGCGTTCGGCGCGGGACAGCCCTGAGCCGTTTTCCATCACCAGGTGCGGCGCGGTGATGCCTTTCTTGGCCAGCCACTGACGCACGACACGCTGCGCGGCACGGGCGTCATCGCCATCGGCATCGGTACGGAACTGGGCACCCAGGCTCAGGAACAACTGCTGAGCCATGGTGTTGTTGCTGTACTTGTTGATGTCACGGATGATTTCCACCAGGTCCGGCGAGAAAGCGCGCGCCAGCAACCGTGCGCTTTTAGGCACGTTTTCGATGCGGTCGGTACCTTGGATGGTACCCCCCAGCTCGTTCCAGATGGCACGCACCGCGCCGGCGGCATAGGTCGGATGATCGAGCAGCGAGAGGTAGGTTTGGGAGTTGCAGCCATCGCCCAACTGACCACTGACGGTCACGGTGATGCCGTCGGGCTGTGGCACGGGGTTGTAGCGTACGTCGCCGGCGCAATTCTTGCTGTTGACAGCCTTGACCTGGTTGTCGATGCGAATGCTGGCAATCGGCGGCTCCACGGCAACGCTGACCCTGCCGCCGTCGTTACGCGCCACGAAGCGCAAGGCCTTGAGATTGACCAGCAACGCGTCAGGCTTCACCAGGAACGGCTTGTTCTGATCACCCCCGTCGTCATTGAATTGCGGCAGGTTGGGCTGCACGAAATGGCTGCGGTCGAGCACCAGGTCACCTGTGATGGTGCGCACGCCGTTGGCGCGAAGGTCACGCATCAGCAACCACAGCTTTTCCATGTTCAGCTTCGGATCGCCCCCACCCTTGAGGTAGAGGTTGCCGTTAAGTACACCGTTGCTGAGCGTACCGTCGGTGAAGAACTCGGTTTTCCACTGGTAGGTCGGCCCCAGCAGCTCCAGGGCGGCATAGGTGGTGACCAGTTTCATGGTCGAGGCAGGGTTGACGGACACGTCGGCGTTGAACACCGTGGCTGTACCGGGGCCATCCAAGGGCAGCATCACCAATGACAATGCCGTGTCTTGCAGCTTATTGGCCTTGAGTGCCTGTTGTACCTTGGGTGGAAGGTTTGTATTGACCGCAGCTGCCTGGCTGGTCAGGGCCAAAGGCAGCAACAGGCCGGCGAGTACGATGGGGCGGAGCGTTTTGATCATGATAAACAGATACCCTGCAACGAGGAGAAAGGGCATTGGGGCTATAAATGGATGATGGCCCCAGAACGAATGCACACGCATTATGCCCCAAGCCCCCCGGGGTTGCGCCAGTTCGATGCACATGGGTTTCACATCAGGCCGCCGCGGCGAGTGTGTGTTAAGCACCGCAGCTTTTGCGCAGACCCGAAAGTAAAAAGGCCACCCCTGGGGGTGGCCTTCTGCGAACGAACCCGACAGAGCATTACTCTGCCTTGTTGATCGGCTTTTCCGGGTACCAGGCGTCGAGCAGCGGGCTGACTTCAACCTTGGTCAATTCGCTGCGGCTTTTGAGCCAGCTTTCGACGGCAGCGCGCTGCTCTTCGGTAACCGAGCCACGCTTGACCGAGCACACCAGACCGTAATCGTCACCGCCGACATAGTCGAGGCCGTTGGCATCCATGGCTTCGGCAAGGAACGCGTCGAGGAATGCATCGATTGCCTGGTCATCCAGATCCTCTTTGAATTCCAGGTTCAGCTCGAAGCCCAATTCCTGAAACTCGTCGACACACAGCTTCTTGCGCAGACGACGGGAGCGGTTTGTGGCCATGAAACAATCCTCTTAGGTAATAACGCCGCGCAGTCTATCAGTTAACACGCCCGGTTGCCCGCCTGCGTGCACGTGGTTGTCGACAGGTCCAGCGTCAGCGCTCGGTGCACGCGCCGCATGTGCCGGGCTAGGGCTTGCCGTCGCAGTCGCACTTGGGCAGGTGTGAGTTCGTCACAATCGAGGGCGATGCACGCTCGCACCAGCGCTGCCGCCTCTAGCATGCGTGCTGCGCTCAGGACTTTATGCGCATGGGCGGCGATTGCCTGCTGATCTTTATCAGGCTGCAGCTCCATCAAAAGCGTGAAGTCTGTCTCCAGGCTTTGTAGCAACGTCTGGAGAAATCGCCTATGGTCAGCCGGGTCATGCCCGACCACCGCGCTGAGCCCATTAAGGCAATACGGCTTGCACCGGTTCTTTTTCCGACGCTGCATGTTCACTGCTGCAAGGCGTTGACTCAGGGTGCTGAGGCTGATGGGCTTGAGCAGGCAATCATCCATGCCCGAGCTCAGGCATTTGCGCCGTACCTCGGGTTGTGCGTTGGCGGTATAGCCCAGGATCGTGCAGCGCCTTCGTCCTGTCCGCTGCTCTTCGGTGCGTACCGCCGTCGCCAACTGGTAGCCGTTCATGTGGGGCATGTTGCAATCGAGCACCAGCACGTCGAAGTCGCCTGCACGCCAGGCCATCAGGCCTTCGCGACCGTCCGTGGCCGTGGCGTGCTGCAGCCCGAGGTAACCGAGCTGCTGTGCCATCAGTTGCAGGTTGGCAGGGTGATCATCGATCACCAGTACGTTGAGGTGGGGGTCAGGTGCCTGCAAACGCTCGACTGCCGGTGTCGATCGCACTGCAGGATCAGCTTGTTGCAACGGCATCTTCACCCGGACCTGGGTGCCCAGGCCTTCCAGGCTTTTGATGCTGAGGTCGGCGCCCATCATTTCGCAGAGTGTACGGCAAATGGTAAGGCCCAGGCCCGTACCGGCGCGTGCCCCCTGACTGTGCGGGTTCGCCTGAACGAACGGATTGAACAGCCGTTGTACGTCGTCCGGGTGGATACCGATGCCGCTGTCACGCACCTCCATGTCCAGCAGCGAGCTGGCGCTGTCTGTGTCTTGTACAAGCCTGGCGTGGATGCGTACCTGGCCGTGCTCGGTGAACTTGATGGCATTGCTCACCAGATTGGACAGCACCTGCTTGAAGCGCAAGGGGTCTAGCAGCACATGGCAACGTGCCGCTGGCTCGATGATGACTTCCAGCGCCAACCCTTTCTGCCGGGCCTGGCCCTCGAAGATACGCCCCACCGACTCGAGCAATGCAGCCAGATCCACCACCTCGGGGACCAGGGTGAGGTGCCCTGACTCTATGCGCACGATGTCCAGTATGTCGCCAATCAAGCCAAGCAGGTCCTTGGCCGAATGGTGAGCCAGCTGAAGGGCGCCGCGATCGACCTGGCCCTGCTCGGCACGCTTGACGGCGAGTTCGAGCATGCCGATGACTGCGTTCATGGGCGTGCGGATTTCATGGCTGATGGTGGCCAGGAAGGTACTCTTGGCTCGGTTGGCGTCATCGGCCTGCTGCTTGGCCTGGCGCAACTCGTTGACCAACTGGCGGCGGTCGCTGATGTCGATCCATCCGCCAATGATGCCCTGGACCTCGCCCAGCGAATCCCGGTAGGGCAGGATCCAGTGGTAGATGGTGATTTCCCGGCCCTTGATGTGCAAGGGCCTGTCCATGATCAAGGGCGACCCGGCCGCCATCACCTTGCGATAGTCGTCCTGGATCTGTCGGGTCTGCTCGCGGTCGGCAAACAGGCTGCTCTCCAGTTGCTTGCCCAGGACCTCCTCGGCACTGGCCTGCACCGCTTCGAGGTAGCTGTAGTTACAGCTCTGCAGGCAACCTTCTCGATCACGAACGTACATCGGGTGTGGCGTACCGTTGAGCAATGCACGCATGAATGCCACCTGATCGTTCAGGGCGCGCTCCGCTTGCTGGCGTTGATGGATCTGCAAACGCAGACGGGCGTTCCACAGCAATGCCAGCAACAGCAATACCGCTGCACCCAGGGCTACAAGTACCGTCAAGCGGCGAAAGCCCTCGCCCTGGGTATCTTCGAACAGGGTGTAGCCTCGCCAGCGGTTGTTGATCACCCCCAGCTCTTCAGGTGAAATGCTCGAAAGCGCCTTGTCCAGAATCGAAATGAGGGTTTTGGAAGGTGTGCTGGTGGCCATGGCATAACTGGCAGGCTCACTGCCCACTGTGGTGCGGATGATCAGGTCAGGATTGCTGGCCAACGCGTGGTTGGCGTCGATCAGCGTTGTGATGACGGCGTCCACTGCTCCGCTGTTGAGCAGGGCCATGGAATAGTACGAGCTTTCCGTTTCGATCCAGCCGATTTGCGGGTGATAGCGCGAGAGCATGGTGTCCAGAGCGCTGTAGCGTGTGATTGCGATCCGCTTGCCGCGCAGTTCGTCCAGCGAAGTGGCTGCCGCGTTGCCCTTGCGATTGACCAGCACATAAGTGCTGTCCAGATACGCCTGGCTGATCTGCAGATCGTTCTGGTCGATGCTGCCGCTTGCCAAGGCGGCGATGACATCGGCGCGGCCGTCCTTGACCCGTGCGATCATGTCCGCGATGCCACTGGCCCGTTGCACCTCGAAGCGCAAGCCCGTACGCAGGCTGATCAGCTCAAGCAGGTCGGCGGTGATGCCACGAAAATAACCCGAGTTGTCGAAGTAGGACAATGGCGCTGCCGTACCGTCGACAACGACACGCATGACCGGATGTCGCTGCAACCACTGCGCTTCGGTACGCGTCAGTCGAAGCTTGCGATCGGTCAGAAGCAGATCGCTGCCTGCGCTCCAGCGTTTGAATATGCTCGACCGCAGGGCGGAGGACTGACTGTCGAGCGTCGCATTGACCAGCGCGAGCAGCACGGTGTCTTGTTCGCGCAGGGCGAAGCCGAAGCCAAACGCTTCATGGTTGCCAAAGCTGGCCATGCGCAGCCTTGGAAGGTGACCGCGGTTGAGTTGGTAGTGGGTGGAGATCGTGTCGCCGATGAAGACGTCTGCCTGGCCGAACGCCACCGCATTCAGGGCTTCGCTGGATGACCCGAAGGCCAGGACCTTGGCATCGGGATAGACACTGAGTACCTCTTTCCTCGGCAGGTAGTGATACAGCATGCCTAGGCGCATGCCTGACAGGCCAGTATCCAGCGCCCGGTGTTCGTCTTCGCGGGTGACCAGCACGGGTTGGTCGATGGCGTAGGCGTGCGACAGCACCACGCCTTCATAGTTGGCGTCATAGCCGTTGGCACTGCCCAGCAGATCGATGTCGCCTTGTTTGAGCGCTTGCAGCGCCGTTTGGCGGCTTGAATAGCGCAGCACGCGGACCGGCAGATCAAGCGCCTTGCCCAATAGGCTGGCGTACTCTGCGGTGAGGCCCTGATAGTCGCGCCCGCCACTGCTGATGTCGAAAGGTGGATAATCCGGAGCAGATGTGCCAATCACCAGTTCGTGGCGAGCATTCAACCATTGCTGCTGTTCTGGGGTAATTGCAGGTATGGCGGGTCGCGCAGTGGAGCGGGCGACCAAGGACAACTGGGACGCGCCTTGCTGCCCGGCGTTAGCCAGGTTGCCCAGCAGCATGGCGACCAGGAGCAGGAGGGCGATAGAACGTGCCATGGAGCCCTCAGACCAGTGCGTTGCGCTTGGCCATGTCGATCAGGTCGACCAGCGTGCTGGCTTCGAGTTTGTGCATGAGGCGTTTCTTGTAAGTGCTGACCGTCTTGCTGCTTAGAAACATGCCCTTTGCAATCTCCTTGTTGGTCCGCCCTTGTGCAAAAAGTTGAAGAACCATCAGTTCCCGATCATTGACAGTGCTTAGAAGTTGCAAGTCGTTGTCAACAGGTAGATGAGGCTGCATGGCCTGGCTGGGAAAGTAATTGTACCCAGCCAATACCGCCTTTACCGCGCTGAGCAGTTCGCTCAGGTCTTCCTGCTTGCAGACATAGCCCGCCGCCCCTGATTGCATGCAGCGCACGGCGAACAGCGCCGGCGACTGCGCGGTCAGCACAAGGATTTTCTGTGGCATTGCCAGGGATTGAAACCTTGCCAACACTTCCAGGCCATCGAGCTTGGGGATGCTGATATCCAGGATGATCAAGTCTGGGTTGGTTTCGCGGATCATCTGCATGGCGTCCACGCCGTTGTCCGATTCGCCAGCGATTGTGTAATTCTGATTTTCCAGAAGCATGCGCACTGCCAGCCGGATCACCGGATGGTCGTCGACGATGAATATGGAGTACATGTTCTACTTCCCTGCTATCAATGAGGGTGACAGTTGGCACCTTAACCCAGTTGAAAGCGGCAAGTAATGCGAGGGCGGCTCAATAACCGTATATAGGAAATGGCCTACAAACTTAACCAAAACTACTTACGTACAATTACATTAATAGCTAAAGTCAAACCTTGTTTGTTAACTGATGTTTAGGGTTTCAACTCAGTGTCCAGCGTTGGTTGAATCTGAAGTAAGGTTTTCCCTACTGGACCGTTTGAAGGCGAAGGTCGGCGACTTTCCAGGCGTGTTTAGGCAGGACCGGAACGACCTGTCATCTCCCGTGCCATTTCGGTGGCGTAACTGTCCGTCATCCCGGCTATGAAATCGATCATGCGCAGGAAGGCCTGATAAAGCGAACCATGGGGGTCGGGGGCATTGTTGCCGAGCAGATCCAACACCCTGCGGCTCTTGAACGAGGGCGTGCGGCCACCCTGTTGTTCCAATGCGGCGCCACAGAAGGTGTTCAACAGGATCTCCAGCGTGGTGTAGGCACCGATCTCGTGAAGCGTTTTGCGCTTGTCCTGGAAAATCTTGTTCCGCGCCATCGCCTTGGCGTGCAGTACACAGCGTTTGGCGGGGCCGTGCATGTGCTCGACAAGATCGCCGGTCAACTGGCCGGCAAGCAGTGCATCTTGCTGTTCCACGAAGGCATGTGCCGCCGCATTGGTCAGATGTTCGATCGCCTTGCCGCGCAGGATCGCCAACTTACGACGCCTTGAGTCACCTGGACCGAGCTGCCTGTAGGTTTCTGGCAGGTCGTTGCCCACCAGATCGAGTAGCAGCGCTTCGACTTCAGCGTACTGTAGAAGCTCCATTTCCAAGCCATCTTCCAGGTCGATCAGGCCATAGCAGATGTCATCGGCAGCCTCCATCAAATACACCAGGGGATGACGTGCCCAGCGCTGATCATCTACCTGGGGCAGGCCCAGACGACTCGCAATCTGCTCCAACAGAGGCAATTCGCTTTGGTAACACCCGAACTTGTGCTTTTTGTAGCCCAGGGCATCGGCATGACGAGCGCTCCAGGGGTACTTGAGATAGGTTCCGAGGGTGGCATAGGTCAAGCGGGTGCCCCCATCGAACTGGTGGTACTCCAGCTGCGTCAGTACCCGAAAGCCTTGGGCATTGCCTTCGAAATTGAGGAAGTCAGCCCGTTCATCGTCGCGCATGTCGTCCAGCCAACCACGATTGGCGGCCTGCTGAAACCAATGACGGATGGCATCTTCGCCGGAGTGTCCGAAGGGGGGATTGCCGATGTCATGGGCAAGGCAGGCTGACTGCACCACCATGCCCAGATCACTCGGTTCACACCAGTCGGGTAGGCTCGTACGTAGCGTTTCCCCAACGCGCATGCCAAGCGAGCGGCCTACGCAACTCACCTCCAGCGAATGCGTCAGGCGCGTGTGGATATGATCGTTGCTGGTGACAGGATGAACCTGGGTCTTGCGCCCCAGGCGACGAAAAGCGCCGGAGAAAATGATGCGGTCATGGTCTTTGTGAAAAGGGCTGCGCCCCAATTCTTCAGCACTGTATAGCGCTTTGCCCAGGCGTTCGCGGGTAAGCAGGGTATGCCAATCCAAGGCGCAGTCTCCTGAAGGGGTAGAGCCGAGCATACGCCGTGTCAGGGGTTCCTGTGCGCGATGAATCCCTGACGCGGCGTGAGGTGTGGGTTACCGGCGCCGACGGTTGCTCTGCATGAACAGCTTCACCAGGGGAATCAAACTGGCACCCAGGCGCACAAGGCGGGGAAGGCCACCACTTCGAACACCCTTGCCAGTCAAAAAGCCCATGGCCACTACCGCCCCTATGCCCCACAGTGGCGCATGCTTGATGCCGAGCCCGGCATGCAGCGAGCTTCCCATGCCGCGTATGCGCCGTACAGGTTCGAGCAGTTGGCCGGTTTCATGGCGGATTTCCTGGCGGTGCATTTCCATGCGCAAGCGCAGCAGCGCCTTGCGCAGTTCCCGCGGGTTACGTGTATTGGGCAAGTCAGGCAGGTTCATGGCAGAAGGCGCTCCCGATCTTTGGCCAGTTCCTCAAGCGTGGAGTGGAAGGGCGAGGACTCGTCGAACACCGCGCTCTTGAGGCGCAGGCCACAATACAGCGCTGCCAGTCCATAAAACACGCACAGACCAATGATGCCGGCCAGGCGGTAGGTGTCCCAGAGCAAAACCAGCACCAACCCGGAAAGCGCTGTCAACAGCAGCAGCGCGAAAACCAGTGCCAGACCTGCGAACAGCAACAGGCGTAGTGTGCGTCCTTTCTGCTCCTGCAGTTCGATGCCGAACAGTTCTATATGGCTGTGTAGCAGCCCCAGAACAGCTGCACCGAGCCGTTTGCCGGTGGCGCCGGTGCCGATGGCGTCATTGTCCATGAAAACCCCTCAACGACGGTTCGCCAGCAGGCCGATCACCAGGCCCACGCCGGCTGCGATCCCAATGGCGTGCCAGGGTTTCTCCTGGACATACTGCTCGGCGCTGCCCAGTGCTTCCTGGCTGCGTTCGCGCAACGATTCCTGTGTGACGTCCAGCGTTTCGCGTGCCTGCGCCAGGCGCTCGTGCATCTGTTCGCGCAGCGCTTGCGCCTGGTCACCTGCCAAGTTGGCGGTATCGGCCAGCAGCTTCTCCGTGTCGCGGACCAGTGCCTGGAAGTCAGCCATCAGTACATCTTGTGCATGCTTTGCCGAATTGCTGGCCATGTGTCTCTCCCTGTCGGTTGATGTTGGTACTTCGAGTGACGTGGCTGCTGGAAGGTTCAAGTCACCACACTGGTACAGGCTTTGCTTAAGTTTTGCATCGTTGCAGGGCATCTGTTGAACGCACTGCGCCGCTTCGGGGCGTGTACCCACCGCCATGCCTAAACATTAACCCAAAATGCCCAGACTGCCAGATACGGCGTCCATCCATTCGTGGCAAGCGCCCAACCCGCCTTGCCTGGCACCGAATCGGTGCAGGGTGAGCCTCGACTGAGCGTTAATGGTGCCGACAGGTGCTTTTGCTTCATGGATATGACATCAAGCGTGATGCAGTCTCAGGTCAACGGTGCAAACACGTTGTTCATTCTGGTAGGCGCCATTCTGGTGCTCGCCATGCACGCCGGCTTCGCGTTTCTTGAAGTCGGCACCGTGCGCTACAAGAATCAAGTCAACGCACTGTCGAAGATTCTGAGCGATTTTGCCGTGTCGGCAATTGCCTATTTCTTCATCGGTTATTGGGTAGCCTACGGGGTCGAGTTTTTTCAGCCTGCTGCCACGCTGGCTATCGATAGCGGCTACAGCCTGGTCAAATGCTTTTTCCTCCTGACGTTTGCAGCGGCTATACCGGCGATCATCTCGGGCGGGATCGCGGAGCGAGCGCGCTTTGCACCGCAACTGTGCGCTACGGCGTTGATCGTGGCATTGGTGTACCCGTTTTTCGAGGGGATGGTGTGGAATGGCAACTTCGGTGTCCAAGGGTGGTTGCATGAGCACTTTGGAGCGCCGTTCCATGATTTTGCCGGCTCGGTAGTGGTGCATGCCATGGGCGGCTGGCTGGCACTGGCTGCGGTCCTGCTGCTGGGCCCCAGGCGAGGGCGCTACCGTGAAGGGCGATTGGTCGCGTTTGCGCCATCGAGTATCCCTTTTCTGGCCTTGGGCTCCTGGATACTGATCATCGGCTGGTTCGGCTTCAATGTGATGAGTGCGCAAACCTTGCAGGGCATCAGCGGCCTGGTCGCTATCAATTCATTGATGGCCATGGTCGGCGGCACCTTGGCCGCCTTGCTGGTCGGTCGCAACGACCCGGGTTTCCTGCACAACGGCCCGCTGGCCGGGCTGGTCGCCATTTGTGCAGGCTCCGACCTCATGCATCCCGTGGGCGCGCTGACTACGGGTCTGGTGGCGGGAGCGTTGTTCGTATGGGCATTCACCGCTGCGCAGAATCGCTGGAAGATCGACGATGTCCTGGGTGTCTGGCCCCTGCATGGGTTGTGTGGGGTGTGGGGCGGTATCGCCTGCGGCGTTTTTGGTCAGGTCTGGATGGGTGGCTTGGGTGGGGTCAGCGTCTGGAGTCAACTATTGGGAACGTTGACCGGGGTAGGGGTGGCACTGATCGGCGGCCTGGCGGTCTACGGCGCGATCCGCAAGGTGCTGGGGTTGCGGCTCAGTCACGAACAGGAGTTCGAAGGGGCTGACCTGTCCTTGCATCGCATAGGCGCCACAAGCCAGGACTGACAGGCTAGAGGTGCAGGCATCGGCAGTGCGGCCTAGAATAATGACCTGCGAAAGCCATTGGGGATGCGTGTCATGTTGCCAGAATGCCAGCTGTTCAGCACCTTGGGATGCCACCTGTGCGAGGTGGCGGAGGCCGTGCTGATGCCTTTCGTCGACCATGGGTTACTGGTCGAGTTGGTCGACATCGCCGAGAGCGAAGCGCTGTTTGAACGCTACGGTCTCGTCATCCCCGTCCTGCGCCGCTGCGATAACGAGGCTGAATTAGCCTGGCCGTTCGATGCCGATCAAGTAGCGGCCTTCCTGAGGTAATCAACCCTCTATAGGAGCCGTGACCCTGCTCCATTGCAGCGGGCGCCTGTCCGATGATCGCGTCCAGGCACCTACCAAGCCTCTGGTGCCGACCTCGCCAATCGCCATCGGACCTCTATGCCATGTTGCTCACTCCACATTTTACGCTCGATGAAATGATCATTTCTCGGGTCGCCGCTCGGGAAGGTTTGGACAACACCCCACCGCAACCGGTCATCGACAACCTTCGAATGCTCTGCACCACCCTTGAGCAGGTGCGCAGATTGCTCGCGGCGCCGATCATCATCAGCAGCGGCTATCGCAGCGAACACCTCAATCGGCTAGTGGGTGGCGCCGCCAGTAGTCAGCACCTGCAAGGGCTTGCCGCTGATTTTACGGTCAGCGGGCTATCCCCCAGGGACACGGCGCGCCGGATAAGCACAAGCCCGATCGCATTCGATCAGCTCATACTGGAGTTCGACAAATGGGTGCATCTGTCCGTGACCCATGGCGTACCACGCCGACAGGTACTCACCTTGCGCGGGGGGGACGGTTACCTGCCTGGGCTGGTATGACATCGATTGACGGCAACGGAAGGATATTCGTATGCTGTACATAAATACAGTATTAGGGTGAGTCCATGCTCAACGTCGAGCAATTGAAGTACAGCGTCAACCGGATGCCCGTCGACAGGGTGGCCGACGCTGTCCTGGAGCTTCGGTTTGAAGGTCTGGTCACCGATGATCGCACGCCTTTCGGCAAGGTGCATTTCAATACCTGCTTCGCCGAGGTCGAGGCGCTGTTTCAGCGGGCTGGCTATCACCGAGGGCTGGATGTGGTGGGTTATGAAGGGCTGGTGTATGCGCTGTACGACCCCAGCCGCTGGGAGCCTGTTCAGGTGCTGCGCTGGCTCAAGGAGCGCAGCGAGTCGCTGGCCCAGGCTGGCTGATCGGCTGGGCTTGAAGGATAATACGCCGCCAAGCCAGGTTCCGAGCCCAACGATGACCTCATTCGACCCCGCCCGACTGCAAGCCAGCACGGTATGTCTGCCCCCAGGTCAATGGGCTACGGTGCTCGATTGCCTGTGCGATCACTTCAAGGCCATCGACCGTAGCCAGTGGGTGGACCGTTTTGCCCGGGGGCGTGTGCTGAGCGCCGACGGCCAGGCCATTTCGGCAAATCATCCCTATAAGCGCGGCCTGCGCCTGCACTATTTTCGCGAGGTGCCGAACGAGCGGGTGATTCCCGTGCAGGAAGCGATACTGCATGTGGACGACCACCTGGTGGTGGCTGACAAACCCCATTTTCTGCCGGTAACGCCGGGGGGTGAGTACGTGGAGCAGACCTTGCTACGCCGTCTCATTCATCGTCTGGACAATCCGCACCTGGTGCCCCTGCACCGTATCGATCGGCACACGGCCGGGCTGGTACTGTTTTCAGCCAACCCTGAGTCACGCAGCGCTTACCAACGCTTGTTTCCAGAGCGGCGGATCGATAAACGCTACCAGGCCATTGCTGCCCCCCTTGAGCAACACGTGTTTCCATTGGTGCACCGCAGCCGCCTGGAACACGCAGAGCCGTTCTTTCGCATGCATGAGGTGCAGGGGCCGACCAACAGCGAGACGCACGCCCGCGTATTGGAAAAGAACGGGGAGCAGTGGCGGTATGAGCTCTCGCCCATCACGGGCAAGACGCACCAGCTGCGGGTGCACATGGCTGCGCTGGGGGCGGGCATCAGCAATGATCCGTTCTATCCGTCATTGCTCGAGGGTCAGGATGACTATCAACGGCCGCTGAAACTGTTGGCGCAAAGTCTGCGCTTCGATGACCCGTTGACCGGGCAAACTCGCCATTTCGAAACCCAACTGCGGCTTGATTGGTAGCGTTGGTCAATGCGAGGGGCCGGCGATGCCGACCCCTCGCAGGCTGTCAGGTCTAGCGGTTGAAACGCTCTACCAGTGAATATTGACTACCCGCCGTGCTGTTGAGGGCCTCGCTCAACACCGCCGAATGCTGTGCCTGTTCGGCCGTCTGGTCGGCCAGGTCGGCAATGGTACTGATGTTGCGGCTGATCTCGTCGGCTACCGCAGTCTGCTCCTCGGTCGCAGCGGCAATTTGCGTGGCCATGTCGGTGATGTTCGCCACAGCTTCACTGATGCCCACTAGCGCCTCGTCAGCCTGCATCACCCGATCGACACCCTCCTGGGCCTGGCGGTGACCACTTTCCATGGTCGTCACGGCGTTGCTGGCGGTTTGCTGGAGCTTGGCGATCAGGCCGTGAATCTGCCCGGTCGACTCAGCCGTGCGCTGGGCCAGCTGCCGCACTTCGTCGGCAACCACGGCAAAGCCCCGGCCCATTTCGCCTGCCCGTGCCGCTTCGATGGCGGCGTTCAACGCCAGCAGGTTGGTCTGGTCGGCAATGCCTTTGATGACATCGACCACACCGCCGATCTCGTCACTGTCCTTGGCCAATTGCGTCACGGTCTGCCCAGTTTCTCCAACGGCCGCCGACAGGCGTTCGATGGCTGCGCGCGTCTCTCCGGCAATTTGACGGCCCTGGCCAGTCAAGCGATTGGCCTGCTGGGTCGCATCGGCGGTGCGTTGCACATGGTTGGCCACCTCCTGGGTGGTAGCAGCCATCTGGTTCACTGCGGCAGCGACCTGCTCGGTTTCCACGCGCTGGCGTTCCAGGCCTGATGAACTCATATGCGCCAGCTCGTCGGACTGACGGGCCTGATCGCTCAGATGCTCGGCGCTATCCTGCAACCGTGTCAGGCAGGTCTTCATCCGGGCATCCTGGCTGAGCATGGCCATTTCCAGGCGCGCCTGCACGCCGCGGCTGTCGGTATACATCTGCGCAATCAGCGGATCGGACGTGGTCTGCTCGGCCAGGCGCAACAAGCGCTTGAGCCCACGCTGTTGCCAGGTCAGCCCAAGCAGGCCCAGGGGGACAGACAACGCTGCTGCCAAGGCAAAGCCCCATGAGTGTCCAAGCCAGTTGCCGATCAGGAAGCCGATCTGGCTGATCAGGATGAAGGGCAACCAGTCCTGCAAGATGGGGAGCCACCGGTCACGCCGCGGTACTGCCGGTTTACCTTGGTTGATACGCAGGTACAGGGCCTCGGCACGACGAATCTGCTCAGCGGTGGGCTTGACGCGCACCGACTCGAAGCCGACGACTTGGTTGTTGTCGAAAATCGGTGTGACATACGCGTTGACCCAATAGTGGTCACCCGACTTGCAGCGGTTCTTGACGATGCCCATCCAGGGCTGGCCCTGCTTGAGGGTCTGCCACATGTGAGCAAACACGGCGGGCGGCACATCAGGATGACGCACCAGGTTGTGCGCTGCGCCCATCAATTCGTCGCGGGTGAAACCACTGATTTCGATGAAGGCATCGTTGCAGTAAGTGATCACACCTTTGGCATTGGTGGTGGAAATCAACCGCTGCTTGGCAGGGAAAGTCCGTTCTCTCTGGGTAATGGGCTGGTTGTTGCGCATGGCTAGGATGTCCGCAGGGCTTTGGACTGGTATCGGCACGGTGCGCGGATTATTGAGGGGATATTTACAGGGATTGATCCATGGCAGTGCATGGCAGATACGGGTGAGCTACTGGCAGTTGCTCGCCGTTGGTTCGCACGGGGTTCTACATGAGTACCTTGAGGTGGCATGGGCTAGCAATGCCCGCTTGGGAAGAGGGTGCCAGCCTGCGCGCAGACTGGCACCCTCGCGGGGCCTACGCGGCGATCAACTGACGCAGCACATAGTGCAGGATCCCACCCGCCTTGAAGTACTCGACTTCATTGAGGGTGTCGATCCGGCAGAGCACTTCGATCTGCTCCTTCGTGCCGTCTTCGCGGGTGATGGTCAGTGCCAGGCTCATGCCCGGCACAATGGCCGTCCCTTCCAGGCCAGTGATATCGATCTGTTCTCTGCCTGTCAGGCCAAGCTGTTTACGATCCTGGCCTGCCTTGAACTGCAACGGCAGCACGCCCATGCCAACCAGGTTGGAGCGGTGAATACGCTCGAAACTTTCGGCCAGCACTGCTTTAACGCCAAGCAAGTTCGTGCCCTTGGCAGCCCAGTCGCGGCTGGAGCCTGTGCCGTATTCCTGGCCGGCGATCACGACCAGGGGCGTGTCTTGCTCCTGATAGCGCATGGCGGCGTCGTAGATCGACAGCTTCTCGCCGCTTGGCACATGCACGGTATTGCCGCCTTCTTCGCCTGCAAGCATCTCGTTGCGGATGCGAATATTGGCGAACGTACCGCGCATCATGACTTCATGGTTGCCGCGCCGTGACCCGTAGGAATTGAAATCGCGAGGCTCCACGCCCTTTTCGCGCAGGTAACGACCCGCAGGGCTATCGGCCTTGATGTTGCCGGCCGGAGAGATGTGGTCGGTCGTCACCGAGTCGCCCAGCAGGGCCAGGATGCGGGCGCTGTGGATATCGGTGATCCGCGGCGCCGGTCCTTCGATGCCTTCGAAGAAAGGCGGGTGTTGAATGTAGGTCGAGTCCGGTTGCCACACGTACGTGGCAGCCTGTGGCACTTCGATAGCCTGCCATTGCTCGTCGCCTGCGAACACTTCGGCATATTCCTTGTGGAACATGGCTGTGCTCACCTTGGCCACCGCCTCGGCGACTTCTTGCTGGCTAGGCCATATATCCTTCAGATAGACCGGCTGCCCCTGCTTGTCAGTGCCCAGTGGGTCGTGTGTCAGGTCGACTTTCACGCTGCCAGCCAGTGCATAAGCCACGACCAGGGGCGGTGAGGCGAGCCAATTGGTTTTGACCAGTGGATGCACGCGGCCTTCGAAGTTGCGGTTGCCGGACAATACCGAGGCGACGGTCAAGTCGGCGCTGCTGATGGCGTTTTCGATAGGCTCGTCCAGCGGACCTGAGTTGCCGATGCAGGTGGTGCAGCCATAACCGACCAGGTCGAACCCGAGCTCATCGAGGTAGGGCGTGAGACCGGCCGCGTCGAAGTATTCGGTGACTACCTTGGACCCCGGTGCCAGCGAGCTTTTAACCCATGGCTTGCGCTGCAAACCTTTCTCGAGGGCTTTTTTGGCCACAAGCCCAGCCGCCATCATCACACTGGGATTGGAGGTGTTGGTGCAGGAGGTGATGGCCGCAATGACCACGGCACCGTCGCGCAGCGTATGGGTCTGGCCTTGATGGCCGTAGTCGGCTTCGCCCGCCTGATCGGCATTGCCCACGGCAACGCCCCCTCCGCCCTCGCTCTCGAGCCTGCCGACTTCCTTGGCGGCAGGTTTGGGTTGCAGCTCGACGAACTGCTCGAAGGCCTGCTTGACCTGGGCCAACGCAACCCGGTCTTGTGGGCGCTTGGGGCCCGCCAGGCTGGATTCGACGTCATTCATGTCCAGCGCCAGCGTGTCACTGAAGGTAGGCTCCTGGCCAGGTAGGCGCCACAACCCCTGGGCCTTGCAATAGGCCTCGACCAGTTGCACGGTCGCTTCAGGGCGACCCGACAGGCGCAGGTAATCCAGCGTTACTTGATCGACCGGGAAGAAACCGCAGGTCGCACCGTACTCTGGAGCCATGTTGGCGAGGGTAGCGCGGTCGGCCAAGGGCAGCTCGGCCAGACCGTCGCCATAGAACTCCACGAACTTACCTACCACGCCTTTCTTGCGCAGCATCTGGGTGACCGTCAGGACAAGGTCGGTGGCAGTGATGCCTTCGCGCAGCTTGCCCGTGAGCTTGAAGCCTATGACCTGTGGGATCAGCATCGACACCGGCTGGCCTAGCATGGCAGCCTCCGCCTCGATGCCGCCCACGCCCCAGCCCAGCACGCCCAGGCCATTGATCATGGTGGTGTGGGAGTCGGTGCCGACCAGGGTGTCCGGGAAGGCATAGGTGCGGCCGTCGGCTTCGCGGGTCCACACGGTCCGCCCCAGGTATTCGAGGTTCACCTGGTGGCAGATGCCAGTTCCAGGCGGTACCACACTGAAATTGTCGAAGGCACTCTGGCCCCAACGCAGGAACGCATAGCGCTCACCATTGCGCTGCATCTCGATGTCGACGTTCTCGCCGAAGGCCTGCGGTGTACCGTATCGATCAACCATCACGGAGTGGTCGATCACCAGGTCCACGGGCGATAGCGGGTTGATGCGCTGGGGGTCGCCGCCCGCTTTGGCCATGGCCGCGCGCATGGCGGCGAGGTCCACCACCGCAGGCACACCGGTGAAGTCTTGCATCAGTACCCGCGCGGGGCGGTACTGGATTTCACGGTCTGAGCGCTTTTCAACGAGCCACTGGGCCAATGCTTGTAGGTCTTCACCGGTGACGGTCTTGCCGTCCTCCCAGCGCAGCAGGTTCTCCAGCAGCACCTTCAGCGACATGGGCAATTGCTGCAGGTCGCCGAGCTGTCGAGCAGCTTTCGGCAAGCTGAAATAGTGATAGGTCTTGTCACCGACATCGAGCGACGTGAGGGTATTCAGGCTATCGAGCGAGGGCATTGCCAACTCCTTCTGAGCCGGTGCCCGGCAACGTCTCGAAGGGCTGCCGGTAGCACCGCTGTGTACAGGCCCGCACGGCACGGGTCCGACTGAATGGTCAGGTTAGTCCTGTTTGCCTGACCTGACCCTTTTCTGGACCAGCGGGGCATGTCCCAGGTTCCGATCTTCCTTTATCATCGCCGCCCTGCCGGCGCCTGTGTCGCGCCAGCCGTAGTGGAGTAAGAGATGGAAACCCTGTTCATGCATTGCCGGCCCGGCTTCGAGGGTGAGGTGTGCGCCGAAATCAGTGAACATGCCGCTCGCCTGGGAATTGCCGGCTATGCCAAAGGCAAGCCTGGCAGCGCCAGCGCCGAGTTCGTCTGCAGCGAGCAAGGCGGTGCCGAGCGGTTGATGCACGCGGTGCGGTTCAATCAGCTGATTTTCCCAAGGCAGTGGGCGCGTGGCGCGTTCATCGAGCTGCCCGAGAGCGATCGCATCAGCGTATTGTTGGCGCACTTGGCGGACCAGCCGGTGTTCGGCAGCCTGTGGCTGGAGGTGCTCGACAGCAACGAGGGCAAGGAGTTGTCGACGTTCTGCCGCAAGTTCGAAGCGCCGTTGCGCAAGGCGCTGGAAAAGGCCGGTCGCCTGGTGGACGACTCGAGTCGCCCGCGTCTGTTGCTGACGTTCATCAGTGGCCGCCGGGTGTTCGTCGGTCAGGCTCTGGCTGACAACAGTGCATTGTGGCCGATGGGCATTCCCCGCTTGAAATTCCCGCGTGAAGCGCCCAGTCGCTCGACCTTGAAGCTAGAGGAGGCCTGGCATCAGTTCATCCCACGCGAGCAATGGGAGCAGCGGTTGGGCGATGACATGACCGGTGTCGACCTGGGTGCGTCGCCGGGTGGGTGGACGTACCAGCTGGTACGGCGCGGTATGCTGGTAACGGCCATCGACAATGGCCCGATGGCCGAGAGCCTGATGGACACGGGGCTGGTCCAGCATTTGATGGCCGATGGCTTTACGTGGCAGCCCAAGCACCCGGTGGATTGGATGGTGTGCGACATCGTCGAGAAACCGGCCCGGACGACGGCGTTGATCGAGACGTGGTTGGGGGAGGGGTTGTGCCGCGAGGCAGTGGTGAACCTGAAGCTGCCGATGAAGCAGCGGTATGCTGAGGTGCGGCGGTTGCTCGATCGCATGGAGGCGACGTTCAAGGCCCGGAAGGTGAGGGTGCAGATTGCGTGCAAGCAGCTGTATCACGATCGGGAGGAGGTGACGTGTCATTTGCGGCGGGTTGATTTGAAGGGGCGGTGAGGGTCTGGCTGGCCTGGGAGGTTGAGTCAGTTGTAGCCTGTACTGCCTTCAACTAAATTGACATTAGGCTGGAAAGCAGGCCGACTCGTGCCGTTGCCGTTGCCGTTG
>NZ_DIMK01000024.1:0-67195 GCF_002425525.1 Pseudomonas sp. UBA5568
CGGTCATCAACTGGTTGGCCGACTGCACGCCCAGGCACATGGTTTCGGGCATGCGGGTCAGCCCGGCGCCCACGTGCTCCGGCCGCGTGGCCACGCTCACCAGCCCAGCGCCGCAGCGCAAGGCGGCCTCGGCACTGAGCAGGACGGAGCCGCCGGTGCCAAGGTCGCCGCCGACCACCAGCACATGGCCGAAGTCACCTTTATGGGCCTGAGCAGGCCGTGGCGGCAGGTGGGCAACGGTCAGGCTGCTCAGCACTGTGGGGGTGTGTAGGGGGTTACTGGTCTGTTGCATGGGGTCAAAAGCTCCAATGTCTGGCAGAATTATACGCACCTCTGCCCGTATTGCTTGCCCATCCATGTCCGCCTCCACACCTGACCTCGACGCATTGGCCCACAACATCAAGCTGTGGGGCCAGGAACTGGGCTTTGCCCACGTCGGCATCGCCGGTATCGACCTGGGCGAACACGAGCACCACCTGCAGCGCTGGCTGGACGCCGGTTATCAGGGGGAGATGGAATACCTGGGGGCGCACGGCAGCAAGCGCGCCCACCCCGAGCAACTGATCCCAGGCACCGTGCGCGTCGTCTCGCTGCGCATGGACTATCTGCCCGGCGACACGCAGATGGCGCAGCGCCTGGCCCAGCCGGAGAAGGCCTACGTGTCCCGCTATGCCTTGGGCAGGGACTACCACAAGCTGGTGCGCAAGCGTGTGCAGTCGCTGGCCGACCGCATCCAGCAGGCCATTGGCCCCTTTGGCTACCGAGCCTTCGTCGACAGCGCGCCAGTTCTGGAAAAGGCCCTGGCCGAACAAGCCGGGCTTGGCTGGATCGGCAAGAACACCCTGTTGCTCAACCGCAAGGCCGGCAGCTATTTCTTTCTGGCCGAACTGTTCGTCGACCTGCCTCTGCCAGTGGACCAGGCCACCACCAGCGAACACTGCGGCCGCTGCACGGCTTGCCTGGACATCTGCCCCACCCAGGCCTTCGTCGGCCCGTACGTGCTGGATGCCCGCCGCTGCATCTCCTACCTGACCATCGAACTCAAAGGGCCGATTCCCGTGGAGTTGCGCTCGATGATGGGCAACCGGGTATTCGGCTGCGACGACTGTCAGATCGTCTGCCCCTGGAACCGCTTCGCCAAGCCCAGCCGCGAGCAGGACTTCCAGCCCCGCCACGGCCTGGAGAACGCGGAGCTGGCGCAGATGTTTCTGTGGGATGAGCCTACTTTCCTGCGCAAGACCGAAGGCGGGCCTCTGCGACGTGCCGGTTACGAGCGCTGGCTGCGCAACCTGGCCGTCGGCCTGGGCAACGCCCCTTCCACGATCCCGGTCATCGAAGCCCTCAAGGCGAGGCGCGACGATGCCTCGCCGCTGGTGAGGGAGCACGTGGAGTGGGCGCTTGCCCGGCACGGGGTGGCATGAACCTGCTGGGAGGCTACGCCGCCTCTGCAGCCTTGCGGTGAAGCACAAAGCCTGAGCCTGCTAGCCGGGTGCGGGCGCCCACCTTCACTGTTGGTCATTGTAATGAAACTTGGGCATCTCCCAGTGAAAGCGAATAGCCAGCAACCGCACCAGAAACCCACCGAACAACGTCAGCAGCATGGCTTGCTCCGCGGGCACCTTGAAGTAGTCGCAGCCCAGGTAGAACCAGGCCGCGGCGAACGACACGCTTGCGTATAACTCCCGGCGGAACACAAGCGGAATGTCATTGCAGAAGATATCCCGCAGAATTCCGCCGAAGACCCCCGTGATCACACCGCTGATGGACGCCACCAGCATCCCCTGCCCCATCTCCAGCGCGGTCATGCAACCAATGAGGGTAAAGGCCACCAGCCCCAAGGCGTCGAGCACCAGAAACAGGGAGCGCAGGCGGCGCATCATCGGCGCGATGAAAATGGTCAACAGCGCCGCGCAGCTGGTCAGCACCAAGTATTCCGGGTGCTTGACCCACGTCAGCGGGTAGTGCCCCAACAGCATGTCACGCACCGAACCACCGCCCAATGCGGTCACGCACGCGATCAGCACCACGCCGAACCAGTCCATGCCGCGACGGCCGGCAGACAGCGCACCGGTCATCGCTTCGGCAGTGATGGCGATCAGATAAAGCATCAGCAACATGAGCAAGACCCACGCCGATCACACACGCGAGCGGCCGTCAGCGCATGGAACCGGGCATCAGTGCCCGGCCCGTCATTGGCTGGCCGCATGCAGCGTGTGAGCTACGTTTTTTAGAATTTGATGAAGTGTTCGCGGTAGTGGCGCAGCTCGGCGATGGATTCGCGGATGTCGTCCAGCGCCAGGTGCGTGTTGCCCTTGCTGAAGCTGTCTCGCACCTCGGGGGCCCAGCGCGCTGCCAGCTCCTTGAGGGTGGAGACGTCGAGGTTGCGGTAATGGAAGTAATTTTCCAGCTGACGCATGTGCCGGTACAGGAACCGACGGTCCTGGCAGATGCTGTTCCCGCAGATAGGCGACTTGCCCTTGGGTACCCACTGCTCGAGGAAGGCGATGGTCTGGGCCTCGGCCTGGGCCATGCTCACCTGGCTCTCACGCACCCGCTGGGTCAGGCCGGAGGCGCCGTGGGTGCGGGTGTTCCAGTCGTCCATGCGCGCCAGCACTTCATCACTGTGGTGGATGGCGATGACCGGTCCCTCGGCCAGCGTATTGAGGTCGCTGTCGGTGACGATGGTGGCCATCTCGATGATGACATCGCTGTCCGGATCCAGCCCGGTCATCTCCAGGTCGATCCAGATCAGGTTCTGTGGGTTTTGCATGCAGGCACTCCTCCGATGGAGGCTTATATTAGCGCAGTGCACCCTCATGAACCAAAGTGAAGCGGACAGCGTTCAGGCCCGGCATGCTAGACTGCCAGTCGTTTTCTACGCCCCGCTCGGGGCCTTCTACGGAGCGTTCATGGCCAAACGCCAGCTCAACCGTCGCCAGAACTGGCGTATCGAAAAAATCCAGAACGAGCGCGCTGCACGTGCAGCAAAGCGCGAGCAGCATGCCTTGCAGGAACTGGAAGGCGGCGACCTTGGGCCCGAACAGCTGGGGCTGGTGATCGCACACTTCGGCGTGCAAGTCGAAGTCGAAGCCCAAGATGGCGACACCGCAGGCCAGGTATTTCGCTGCCACCTGCGCGCCAACCTCCCGGCATTGGTCACCGGCGACCGCGTGGTCTGGCGTGCCGGCAACCAGGGGATCGGCGTCATCGTTGCGCAGATGCCCCGTGCAACCGAACTGTGCCGCCCCAACAACCATGGCCAGCTCAAGCCAGTGGCCGCCAACGTCGACCTCATCGTCATCGTTTTCGCACCGGCGCCGGAACCGCACCCCAACCTCATCGACCGCTACCTGGTGGCCGCCGAACATGCCGGCCTGCGGCCCCTGTTGCTGCTGAACAAGGCCGACCTGGTCAATGACGAAAACGGGCCAGGCCTGCAGGCGCTCCTGGACGTCTACCGTGAACTGGGCTACCCGCTGCTGGAAGTGTCGGCGCACCAAGGGGATGGCATGCAGCGCCTGCAGCAGGCGCTGGATGGACACATCAGCGTCTTCGTCGGTCAGTCGGGGGTGGGCAAGTCGTCACTGGTCAACAGCCTGCTGCCACAGGCCGGCACCCGGGTCGGTGACCTGTCGGAATGGTCGGGCCAGGGCACCCATACCACCACCACCGCCCGCCTCTATCACTTCCCCAACGGGGGCGACCTGATCGACTCGCCGGGCATCCGTGAGTTCGGCCTGGGGCACGTCAGCCGCACCGATGTAGAAGAAGGCTTCATCGAGTTCCGCGACCTGTTCGGCACCTGTCGTTTCCGCGACTGCAAGCATGATCGCGAGCCCGGGTGCGCTCTGCTCAAGGCCCTGGAAGACGGGCGAATCAAGCCTCAGCGAATGAACAGCTACCGCTCGATCATCGCCAGCCTGCCGGAAGAAACCTACTGATCAACCCCTGCGAGCACGATGCAGGCATGGCGCCTCGTCCGATCCGGCAGTGACCGGCAGCCCCGCGGGGCTGCCAAGCCCTCACTGCTCCTTGGTCTCATCCATCTTCAACGTGCCGTTCTCGAAGATGTTGAGCTTCTGGCGCAACTCACGTGGCTGCATGGGCGTCTGGCCATCGACCGCCGAAGGTGCCGGTGCGGATGGTGACGGTGCCTGCGCCCCGGCAGGCGCTTCAGCCGGCGGGGGCGCGGCGCCCTGCTCGCCTTCGATATCACGCTGGGCCTTCTTGGTCAGCACGATGATGTCGATCCGGCGGTTTACCGGGTTGAGCGGGTTCTTGCGATCGAACAGCGACGAAGACGCATACCCCACCACCCGTGCCACCTGACCCTCTGGATAGCCCCCTGCTACCAGTGCCCGCCGTGCAGCATTGGCGCGGTTGGCCGACAGTTCCCAGTTGCCGAACTCGCCAGCACCTGCGTACGGCTTGGCATCGGTATGGCCACTGACGCTGATCTTGTTGGGCACGGTCTTGATGGTATCGGCCATGGCCAGCAGGATGTCCTCGAAATACGGCTGCAAGCGTGCGCTGCCGATGTCGAACATGGGCCGGTTCTCGGCGTCCATGATCTGGATGCGCAGGCCGTCCTGAGTGATCTCGAACAGGATCTGGTCCTTGAACTTCTGCAGCTGCGGGTTCTCTTCCACCTTGTTCTGCAACTCCTGCAGCAGCAGCTCGAGGCGCTCGCGCTCGACCTGCTCGGCCATGGTTTCCACCTGGTCCTTGTTCAGTTCGATGCTGGTGTCGGGGGTCGGCTCCGATTTCACCTCGGGGTTGATGGTCTTTTCCGGCGCCAGCTCGGGCGAGCCGCCCAGGTCGATGACGTAAGGTGTACCGCTTTCGGAGAAGCCGATCGGGTCCTTGAAGTACCCGGCGATGGCGATCTTCTGCTCAGGTGTTGCCGTCGACAGCAACCACAGCACCAGAAAGAACGCCATCATGGCCGTGGCGAAGTCGGCAAAGGCGATCTTCCAGGCGCCACCGTGGTGGCCGCCGCCAAAGCGCTTTACGCGCTTGACGATGATGGGCTGATTGTTCTCCATGACTCAGCGACCGCGTACCGCTTGCTCGAGCTCGGAGAAGCTGGGGCGATGCTTGGGGTACAGCACCTTGCGCCCGAACTCCACGGCCAGCGACGGCGGCATGCCCGAGGCCGAAGCGACCAGCGAGGCCTTGATCGACTCGTACAGGTTGAGTTCTTCCTTGGCATCGTGCTCAAGGCACTTGGCCAGCGGGCCGAAGAAGCCATAGGCGGCGAGAATACCGAAGAAGGTACCCACCAGGGCGGCGCCCACGTGCATACCGATGGCTGCCTGGTCACCATCGCCCAGCGACGCCATGGTGACGACGATGCCCAATACGGCTGCAACGATACCAAAGCCTGGCATGCCATCTGCGACCCCAGTGACCGCGTGGGATGGATGCTCCAGCTCCTCCTTCATGCTCAGCAGCTCCATGTCGAACAGGCCTTCGAGTTCGTGGGGGGCCATGTTGCCGGTGGACATGATGCGCAGGTAGTCGCAGACGAACGCAGTCATGCGCTCATCGGCCAGTACGGTCGGGTACTTGGCAAAGATCGGGCTGGCCGAGGCGTCTTCGATGTCGGCCTCGATGGCCATCATGCCTTCGCGGCGGCTCTTGTTGAGAATCTCATAGACCAGCCCCAGCACTTCCAGGTAATAGCCATGGGTGAAGCGCGAGCCGAACATCTTCATCGACTTCTTCAGAACGTGCATCGTCATGTAGCCAGGGTTGGCTTGCAGGAACGCACCAAAGGCCGCGCCGCCGATGATCAGCACTTCGAACGGCTGGATCAGCGCCGCAATCTTGCCGTGGGAGAGGACGTAGCCGCCGAGCACGCTCGCGAATACGACGATGATGCCGATAATTTTAGCCATAGATTCAAAGCACTTGCTGTCGTGGTCAGGGAAAGAGGCGGGAGCGTCAAAACTCTTCTTCTCCTTATCGGCAGAACTGCGCCAGACTATAGCCACTAAAAGCGAAAAGCCAGTTTGGACTGATGTCAAAATGCCAATCGAAACCGAGGTATCCGGCCAGGCCCCGCGTACGCTAGAGGCTTGGGTGAAGTTGCTGGAGAGTGTGCGCATTCCTGTGCCCAAGCACAGCTACGACCGGGTCATGGCGGCCATCAACGATAACCGGCGTTCATTGCGCGACATCGCCGAGCTGATGCAGGACAGCCCGGCCCTGGTGCTTTCGGTGATGCGCGAAGCCAACCACCCGACCAACGCCAGCCAGGCCGAGCCGGCCGAAAGCCTGGAGATCGCCCTCAATCGCCTGGGGCTTGAGCGTAGCGCTCTCCTGCTCAGGCGCCTGCCAGCCCTGCCGATCGAAGACATCCCGCCGGTGCTGCGCCAGTTCCAGTTGATCAGCCAGCATGCCTCGCAGCAGGCCAGCGGCCTGTTCGCCAGCCGTCTGGCGCGGCTGTGGCAGGAAATTCACTGGGGTAGCCTGCTGTTCCTGTCCCCGTTATGGCCGCTGGCATTGGCCCACCCGAAGCTGCTCGACACCTGGGAGCTGCGGGTCATCCATAAAGGTGAAGACGCCGCCATTGTCGAGCAGGAGCTGTTCGGTGTTCGCATCATGGCGCTGTGCCAGGCCGTGGCCCAGCAGTGGCGCCTGCCGCAATGGGTGACCCAGGGCTATCGCCTGCTGCTCGAGGAGCGCGACCAGCTTGCCCAGGTGTTGAACATCGCTCGGGACGAAGACCTGCTCAATCAACAACACCGGCTCGATGCCGAGCCCGGCCTGCGGCGCTGGTTCAACCAACCGGCCAACACCGTGCTGCTGGCCAACAACCTGGCACTGGCAGCGCAGGTGGGCTGGGACAATCCCCACCTGCTGCGCTGGCAACTGCTGACCGCACTCTACCTGCAGACCTCGCTCGAAGATGTTCAACAGCAGGTTCACCAACAAGCTGCGGCCAGTGCCAGGCGTCATGCGCGCCTAGCACTGTTCCACCCTGCCGAGGCCTTGATCTGGCCCTGGCATCAACGCCGCCCCCACCCGGACATGCTGGCGCCCCCGCCCCCCACCGCCGAAGAACTGGCGCGCTGGCGGTCGCTCTGCCAGGACTTGCTGGCCCAGCCCAGTCCTTTCGCCAATACCGTGCACCTGGCGGCCCAGGCCCGCGAAGCGGTACTGGCGTGCGGCATGCAACGCCTGCTGCTGCTGGGCCTGGACCGTGCCAATGACTGCCTGCGCGTGCAGCAGGCAGCCGGGCTAGCGAAAGAGGCGAGCAGCCTGATATTGCCGGTGGCGGCGAATAAGCTGCTGCAAAAGCTGATGTCCAAGGCCGGGCAACTGCGCATTACACCCGAAAACCACACCCAGTTCGCCTCGTTGTTGCCGCCGCCCTTGCGTGCCCTGTTCCGAGGCGAGCATGTGCTGCTGCGCTCGCTGGCGGTCAATGACCAGGTGCTGATGCTCTTGGTGGCCGACCAAGGGTGCCGGCCCCTGGCCGACATCAGCGTGCAGGCTTTTGGCAAAACCTCGCAATGCATCGAACGGGCGCTATCGGTGTTTGCCAACCGCAAGGGCTGAGCCTTGCGCTACAATCGCCTCTTTGCACACTGGAGACCGTGGATGACCGACTTTTCCGGCCTGCCGCTGGTGATCGAAGCCGCCGACCTGTTGCCACGCCTGGGCTCGCCCGACTTGATCCTGGTCGACCTCAGCAGCGCCAATCGTTACGTCAGCGGGCATATCCCGGGCGCGCATTTCGTCGAGGGCAAGCGGACTCAGCTCGGTCAGCCGCCTGCACCGGGGCTGCTACCGCCGTTGAGCGACCTGGAAAAGCTGTTCGGCGAACTGGGCCACCGCAGCGATGCCGTCTATGTGGTGTATGACGATGATGGCGGTGGCTGGGCTGGCCGCTTCATCTGGCTGCTCGATGTGATCGGTCACACCCGGTACCACTACCTCAACGGTGGCATCCAGACCTGGCCTGCCGACCGGCTCAGTACCGATGTGCCTGCCAAGGGTACCCAGCCGGTGAGTTTGCACCTGCATCCGGAACCCACCGCCACCCGCGAATACCTGCAAAGCCGCCTGGGCGCCGATGACCTGGCAATCTGGGATGCTCGCGCCCCACAGGAATTCACCGGCGAAAAAATGCTCGCGGCCAAAGGCGGGCACATACCCGGTGCGGTCAATTTCGAATGGACCGCCGGCATGGACCTCAATGACCATCTGCGCATCCGCCCGGACATCGCCGAAGTGCTGCAGTCCCTTGGTATCACGCCTGACAAGGAAGTGATCACCCACTGCCAGACGCATCGCCGCTCCGGCTTCACTTATCTGGTGGCAAAGGCCCTCGGCTACCCGCGAGTCAAAGCGTACGCTGGCTCCTGGAGCGAATGGGGCAACCACCCGGACACGCCTGTAGAAGTTTAAGGAACCTGAATGAAATCCCGTCTGTTCATCATCAGCCAGTACCTGCTGCCGCATCACCTGCTGTCGCGCCTGGCCGGCTGCGTTGCCGAGTGCCGCGCCCGCTGGTTCAAGAACGCCTTCACCGCCTGGTTTGCCAAGCGCTACCAGGTCGACATGCGTGAGGCGCTGGTCGAAGACTTGACCGCCTACGAGCACTTCAACGCGTTCTTCACCCGTGCCCTGAAACCCGGCGCACGCCCCCTGGACCAGACCCCCGGCGCCATCCTGTGCCCGGCCGACGGTGCAGTGAGCCAGGTGGGACCGATCGAGCACGGCCGCATCTTCCAGGCCAAGGGCCACAGCTACAGCGCACAGGAACTGCTGGGCGGCGACCCGGCCATGGCGGCCCCCTTCATGGGCGGCGAGTTTGCCACTGTCTACCTGTCACCCAAGGACTACCACCGCGTGCACATGCCGCTGGCAGGCACGTTGCGCGAGATGGTCTACGTGCCGGGGCGGCTGTTCTCGGTCAACCAGACCACCGCAGAAAACGTGCCCGAACTGTTCGCTCGCAATGAGCGGGTGGTCTGCCTGTTCGACACCGAGCGCGGCCCGATGGCGGTCGTGTTGGTCGGTGCCATGATCGTGGCTTCCATCGAGACCGTCTGGGCAGGGCTGATCACGCCGCCCAAGCGCGAGCTCAAGACCTTCCGCTACGACGACGCCAGCCGTGCGCCGATTCACCTGGAAAAAGGCGCCGAGCTGGGTCGGTTCAAGTTGGGCTCGACGGCGATCGTGCTGTTCGGCCCCGACCAGGTCAAATGGGCCGAACACGTGGGCGCCGCCTCGGCCGTGCGCATGGGCCAGCTGTTGGCCACGCCGTTGCAGGCGTAATGGCCTGAGACGTGGCCCCAGGGTTCGGGCGCTAGCGCCAGAGCCCTGGGGCCGCTTTGCGCAAGCGCAGGCTGTATCAGCCGCGTGTGTCGCGATCGCGCAGGCCCAGCAGGTACAGCACGCCATCAAGGCCCAGCGTGGAAATTGCCTGCTTGGCCGACTGCCGCACCAGCGGCTTGGCGCGGAAGGCTACGCCCAGCCCCGCCAGCGCCAGCATCGGCAAGTCGTTCGCGCCATCGCCCACGGCGATGGTCTGTTCCAGTTGCAGGCCTTCTTCGCTGGCCAATTGCTGAAGCAGCTCGGCCTTGCGCTGGGCATCGACGATAGGCTCCACCGCCACGCCAGTCACCTTGCCATCGACCACTTCCAGCTCATTGGCAAAGACGTAGTCGATGCCCAGGCGCGCCTGTACCTGGCGGGCGAAGTAGGTGAAGCCACCCGACAGAATGGCGGTCTTGTAACCCAGGCGCTTGAGCTCGGCAAAGAGGTTTTCCGCACCTTCGGTCAAACGCAGCGATGCGCCGATTTCATCCAGCACGCTGACATCCAGGCCCTTGAGCAGCGCCATGCGCTCCTTGAAGCTGGCCCGGAAGTCCAACTCGCCACGCATGGCCCGCTCGGTGATCGCCGCGACCTGCTCGCCCACGCCAGCGGCCTTGGCCAGCTCGTCGATCACTTCAGCCTCGATCAGGGTCGAATCCATGTCGAACACGGCCAGGCGGCGGTTGCGGCGGAACAGGTCGTCCCGCTGGAAGGCGATGTCGATGCTCAGAGCCTCGGACAAGGCAAAGAACTCGGCGCGCAACGCCTGGCCATCGTCAGGCTCGCCGCGAACCGAAATCTCCACCGCAGCCTTGCCCTTGCTGGTGTCCGCGTCCAGGGCCACCCGGGCCGACAGGCGCTCGATGCGCTCGATGGTCAGCCCGTGCTGGCTGATGATGGCGCTGACACGCTGCAACTGGTCTGGCGAGATCTTGCGGCTGAGCAGGGTGACCACGTGCCGTGCTTCACCATGGCCATCGGCCCAGTGCTGGTAGTCCGCTTCGGAAATCGGTGTGTAGCGCGCCTGCAGGTTCAGCTCGTGCGCCTTGGCCTGGACGCTCTGCAGCAGCTTGGTCGCCACTTCGTTATCCGGAATATCCACCAGGATGCCGAACGACAATGTGCCGTGCATCACCGCCAGGCCGATATCGAGAATGCTCACACCGCCCTGCAGCAGGACGCCAGTGATGGCAGCAGTAAGACCGGGGCGGTCCTCACCGGTGATGTTGATCAGGACGATTTCGCGCACAACCAGGCTCCGACTTCGATGAAAAATGCGCATTCTACCGATTTTCCGTGACCATCGGGCGCTAACGCTACTTTGCCGACAAAACCCGGGTCGCTATACTCCCCCCCACTTCATGCCATTAAGAGCCGAGCTCAGTGAACCGGCCCACCTCAGTCAAAACAGACAATTTCTTCCTGATGATCTATCGCGCCCTGAGTCAACGTCGCGTGCCATTGGCATTGCGCATCGCCTGCACCAACATCTTCCTGGTGGCCCTGGCGCTGGTGATCTATGCCTGCGTCATGGGGTTGCAGTTCAAGCAGGCCATGCACGATCAGGCCGATGCCGTGGGCCAGAGCCTGACGACCCAGACGGCGACGTCGGCGACCGAGTTGCTGGTGGCCAACGATATCCTCAGCCTCAACGTGCTGCTGGGCAACCTGGTGAAGAACCCGCTGGTGGCACACGCCGCCATCTACAGCGTCGACAACCGCATCCTCGCCGAGGCAGGCCAGCGGCCGCGCAACAGCCTGCTGGGTGAGGCCGAGGGCGTCTATCAGACCAAAATCACCTTCCAGGACGTGGCTGCCGGGCAACTGCGCATGAGCCTGGACATGAGCCAGTTCCAGCAGCCCATGTTGATCAGCATGCAGAGCATGGCCATCCTGGCGGCCATTCTGCTGGTGCTTGCCCTGACCCTGAGCCTGCGCCAAGGCCGATTCATCACCTTGCCGCTGCTGCAACTGCGGGTCTGGTTGCGCGATCCGCAGTATTACACGCCCGCCACCGACCGCCAGGACGAGATCGGCGACATCGCCCGGCAACTGCATGCCCGCTTGGCCCCACCGCCTCCGCCAGAGCCGGAACCGGAGCCTGAGGACGACGAGCATTTCGATGACGCGCCCGCCCCCGTTTCCAAGCCTGCTCAGCGCACTACCGTCACGAGCGCGGACGATGACGACGAGGCGTTCGCCGGCCTGCTGGACGACGACGCACCGGCACACGCGGTCGAAGTGGAGTCCGATGAGCCTCAGTTCAGCGCGGTGCTTGCCGTGCAACTGGGTTCCCAGGAGCAGCTGCGGCGCTTGCCGCGCACCCGCCTGACCGAGCTGACCGAGCGCTATCAGGAGTGCCTGGAGCATGCGGCCTCGCTGTACGAGGGCGAAACCCACACCCTCAACGACGGCAGTACATTGGTCCTGTTCCACAGCCGCCAGTGCGGCGAGGACTACCTCACTAATGCCATCTGTTGCGGCGAGTTGCTACGCGCCTTGGGCCATGCCTTGCAGATCGACGTCGCTGACAGCGGCATCACCTTGCAACTGCAACTGGGCCTTGCCATGAGCAATGACCTCGATGGCCTGGAACTGGTCGACCTGCTGATGGCTGAAAAGGTGCAGGACGCGCTGGCACTGTCTCAACACAGCCGCAACCTGCTGCTGGTCGAGCGTAAGGTCAACGACGACGGTTTGATCCGCCAGCGAGCTCGCATTCGCCCAATCGCAAGCCCGGAAGGGGCATGCTGCGTGGAGCGCTTGATGGAGCCGTACCCCTCGATGCTGGAACGCCAACTGGCCCGCATGCACGAACGCCGCGCCTGAGCCATTACAGGGTCGCTGCGCGGCCCTGTACAGCGCCCACGAAAAAGCCCGCCTTGATGCTAATGCTGTTCACTTAAGCGTGTTGGGGCCGTTTCACGGCCCATCGCGGCACAAAGGCCGCTCCCACGATGCCCAGTGAGCCCGCTAACTCAAGCGTCACGCAGTCACTGTGCGAGCGGCCTTGTGCCGCGATGGGTCGCGGAGCGGCCCTAAATGAACAGCATTACGCCTTGAGGCGGGCTTCTTCATGCCTGGCCTTCGGTTAGAACCGATACACTTCCATGTCGGTACGAATCGGCGAGGCCATCGGGATTTTGGATTTCTCGGGCTGCTTCTTGACCTGCACAGGCGCTGCAGGCTTCTTGGGTGCGGCTTCGGCAATGGCCGGCTGGTTTGCCAACGGCTTCACCGCAGTGCTCAGTTGCTCGGCCAGCTTCTGCAGCAATTGACCTTGCGCCTGTACCTGCGAGGCCTCGCTACCTTCATGCTTCTGCTCCAAATGCACGATGCGGTTGTCACGGACCTGGCCACGGCGGTCGAGCACACGCCATTGTGCATCCAGAACCGCGGGTTGGTTCTTGCCAGAGTCCAGCCGCGTGATCGACAGCAGCACTTGCACGTCCGGGCTGAAACCTGCCGTCGCCGGCGCCAGCACCACGCGCTGGCTATCCAGACGCCAGGCCAGCTGCCGCACCAGCAATTGATCGATGTCCGAGGACAGGCTGCCCGCCCAGCGCCCGTCGGTGGCGGCGCTGAGGCTGCCGTCGGCCTGGCGTTGCAGGAACGTCTCACGTTGCAGGTAGTCGGCCACCGAAACCGGGCCGAGCACGACGGCCATGCCCGCGTGTTGCGACGGCTGGCCAGGATCACCGCTGTCGAGCTGGTACAAGGCAACCGGCTGGTGCATGGTGCACCCGCCAAGGCCCAATAGACCCGTCATCAACAGCGCAAAGGGAAGGCGCAGAAATTTCATCATCCCATCCAGGCGGCTGCCTTCAGGCATGCCGCAGTGATACGTATGGATTCAAACGGGCACACGGCTACGCCGGCACCGCAGGGGGCATATCATCCGCGAAATGAGTGCTCGACTCCAGCATTTCTGCCCGCAACGGCGGTGAAATCGCCATTGCGGGCCTGTCTGACGGTCAGGCGGGCAATTCGACCTGCAGCCCATCGACCCGCTGGAAGCCACGTGGCAGCTTGCTGCCGCGCCTGCCGCGTTCGCCCTTGTAGTGCTCCAGGTCATCGCCCTTGAGTGACAGGGTCCGCTTGCCGGCTTGCAGCACCAGCGTAGCCCCTTCGGCTACCACGGCCAGGTCGGTGACATACTCTTCCCGGCTGGCGACCCGGTCACCGGGCACGCCGATGATCTTGTTGCCCTTGCCCTTGCCCAACTGCGGCAAATCACTGACCTTGAACACCAACAGACGGCCTTCGGTGGTCACGGCTGCCAGCCAGTCCTGCTCCCGGTTGAGCACCGGTCGCGGCGTCATCACCTTGGCGCCGTTGGGCAAGCTGAGCAGCCCTTTGCCAGCCTTGTTCTTGGCCTGCAGGTCT
Organism: Pseudomonas sp. UBA5568; assembly: GCF_002425525.1. NCBI lineage: Bacteria > Pseudomonadati > Pseudomonadota > Gammaproteobacteria > Pseudomonadales > Pseudomonadaceae > Pseudomonas > Pseudomonas sp. UBA5568. Next base: position 13,720 of record NZ_DIMK01000024.1, read on the forward strand.
TCACCTTTGACCACGAACCCGTAGCCGGCATCGGAGGCCACCACGTACAGCGCATCGTCTTCGGGCAGCAGCACGCACTCGAAGGTGGCGCCCGGTGGTGGCGTCAGGCGCCCGGTCAGGGGCTCGCCCTGGCCACGGGCTGACGGCAGGCTGTGGGCAGCCACCGAGTAGCTTCGGCCGGTGGAATCGATGAGCACGGCAAATTGGTTCGAGCGCCCCGCGGCTGCGGCCTTGAACCCATCCCCGGCCTTGTACGACAGGCCCGTGGCATCGATGTCATGGCCCTTGGCACACCGCACCCAGCCTTTTTCCGACAGCACCACCGTGACGGGCTCGGTCGGCATCAGCTCGTTTTCGGAGAGCGCCTTGGCTTCTGCCCGCGCGACGATCGGCGAGCGTCGGTCGTCGCCATAGGTTTGAGCATCCTTGAGCAATTCGCTGCGCACCAACTTGCGCAGCTTCGCCTCGCTGCCCAGCAGCGCCTGCAGCTTGGCCTGCTCTTTGAGCAGCTCGTCCTGCTCGCCACGGATCTTCATTTCTTCCAGCCGGGCGAGCTGGCGCAGGCGGGTTTCCAGGATGTAATCGGCCTGGATCTCGGTGAGGTCGAAGCGGGCGATCAGCGCCTGCTTAGGGTGTTCCTCGGTGCGGATGATATGAATCACTTCGTCCAGATTGAGGAAGGCAGTGAGCAAACCATCCAGCAAGTGCAGGCGTTTTTCCACCTTGTCCAGACGATGCTGCAAGCGGCGCCGGACGGTGCCGGTACGGAACTCCAGCCATTCCAGCAGCAGCGCCCGCAGGTTCTTCAGCTGCGGACGACCGTCCAGGCCGATGATGTTGACGTTGACCCGGTAGCTGCTTTCAAGGTCGGTGGTGGCGAACAGGTGCTGCATCAGCTCGTCGGCATCCACGCGATTGGAGCGCGGGATGATGACGATACGGCACGGGTTTTCGTGATCGGACTCATCGCGCAGGTCAGCGACCATCGGCAGCTTCTTGGCCTGCATCTGTGCGGCAATCTGCTCCAGTACCTTGGCGCCGGACACCTGGTGCGGCAACGCCGTGACGACGATATCGCCATCCTCGACCCGGTACACTGCACGCATGCGAATCGAACCGCGCCCGCTTTCATACATCTTGAGGATGTCGGCCCGAGGCGTGACGATCTCTGCCTCGGTCGGGTAATCGGGCCCTTGAATGTGCTCGCACAACTGCTCGATGGTGGCCTTTGGCTCGTCGAGCAAACGCACGCAGGCACTGGCCACCTCACGCAGGTTGTGCGGTGGCACATCGGTGGCCATGCCCACGGCGATACCGGTGGTGCCGTTGAGCAGAATGTTGGGCAGGCGCGCAGGCAACACCGCCGGTTCCTGCAAGGTGCCGTCGAAGTTGGGCACCCAATCCACGGTACCTTGGCCGACTTCGTCAAGCAGCACCTCGGCATAACGCGACAGCCGTGCTTCGGTATAGCGCATGGCGGCAAACGACTTGGGATCGTCCGGCGCGCCCCAGTTGCCCTGGCCGTCCACCAATGTGTAGCGGTAGCTGAAGGGCTGCGCCATCAGCACCATGGCTTCGTAGCAGGCCGAGTCCCCGTGAGGGTGGAACTTGCCGAGTACATCGCCCACGGTACGCGCCGACTTCTTGTGCTTGGCATCGGCGTCCAGGCCCAACTCGCTCATGGCGTAGACAATGCGCCGCTGCACTGGCTTGAGGCCATCGCCGATATGCGGCAGGGCCCGGTCCATGATCACGTACATGGAGTAGTTGAGGTAGGCGTGTTCGGTGAAGTCAGCCAACGAGCGGCGTTCGACGCCGTCCAGACTGTCTTGTAGTTCGCTCATGCGAGCCTCGTCATTTCAGGTTCTGGCGCAGCAGCATGGTGCCGCCGCGCTGGGTAAATTCAAGTTGTTTCAAGGCGCTCATGCCCAACAGCACGGTGGTGCCATCCAGGCCCGGCACCACGATCGCGCGGATGTCGCGCAGGTGGATATCGCCCAATTGCAGGCTGTCCAGCCGGGTGCGATAGCCTTGCGTGCGACCGTTGGCCGTGCTGACGGTTACCGGGCTGCCACGTCTGAGTGCAAGGCCGTCGGCCAGGGATTCGGGTATGGCGACATCGGTGGCACCGGTGTCGAGCATGAAATGCACCACCTGGCCATTGATGGCGCCATCGGCCACGAAGTGGCCCTGGCCATTGCCTAGCAGGCGCACCTCGACGAACCCTTGCCCGTGGGAGGATTGGACCTGCGCATTGGGATTGCGCTGGCGGTCTTCCCACTGCCCGAAGAAGCGCGTAGCCAGAAACAGCGCCGCCGTCCAGGCCAGGATCATCAGCACCCTGCCCGCCCGTCTGCCCGGTGCCTGACTCACGGCTTGGCGCTCCAGCCGCCGGCAGGGGCCGCAAAGCGCCAGACGATCGGTCGGCGCTCGCCATCGGCACGCGCGCCTTCATTGTTGTCCAGGCCGATCCACGCCCCCTCGGCGTCGACCACCAGCGCCTCGGCCACACCGAACAGCTGGTCATAGCGGCGCGGCTCGGTCAACGCGTCGGCCGCAAATGACCAGCAGCGCTCGACCTGGCCGCTGTCGGCATCGCGGCGACAGATGCGATAGGCATTGCGCTCGAGCGTGAACAGTTTGCCGTCGAACCAGGCCAGGTCGGCGAAGTCCCGTGAAACCGGCCGCGCATCGGGTATCTGCGGCGGTTGCATCTCTACACCGGCTTCGCTGAACAGGACGCAGCGGGGCCCGCAGGCCCACACCGACTGTTGGCGCTCGATGGCCACCAGCCCGCGGCGCTCACGCTCGCCGGCCAGCCACAGGCGATCGCCAGCAGGGTTGACGGCCACACCCTCGAACAGCGCATTGAAGTTCAGCAGCATGCCGCTGGCGCGCGCCTGGCGCACCATGGCCGAATCGATCTTCAGCCAGTCTGGCGTGCCCGAAACAGGCAGTTGCAGCACGGCGGCATGCGCCTCGCTGACCAGGTACAGGTTGCCGGCTTGGTCACAGGTGATGCCCTCGAAGTCAAGGTCGCCACCGCGCAGCCACGACGCCAGCCAGGTCCGCATCTTCAGCCCCCATGGTAAGCCGCTTTCCGGCACCGGTGGGGGGTCGAAGGCCACTGCCTGCGCCTGCCATGCACCGTCCTTGAGCTCGAAACGGTAAATACGGTCGTCGTCGCGGTCCGAGACACCCCACAAGCTGCCGCGGCATTGCGCAAGGCCCGACAGGTTACCGGCACGCATGCCATCGACGGGGTGCTCGCCGATCAGTTCGAGTTCAGGCCAGGTGTCTGCCAAGGTCGGCAAGGCCACCAGCGGCAGGCAAGCCGCCAGGAGCCAACGAATCAAACCATGACCTCGGCCAGGTTGCCCTTGGTTTCCAGCCAGGCCTTGCGATCACCTGCACGCTTCTTGGCCAGCAGCTTGTCCATCAGCTCGCACGTGGTCTGCACGTCGTCCAGGGTGAGCTGGACCAGGCGCCGGGTGTTGGGGTCCATGGTGGTTTCGCGCAACTGGGGCGGGTTCATCTCGCCCAGGCCCTTGAAGCGGGTGACCTGCGGCTTGCCGCGTTTTTTCTCTGCCACCAGGCGGTCGAGAATGCCGTCTCGTTCGGCTTCATCCAGGGCATAGTAGATTTCCTTGCCCAGGTCGATGCGGTACAGCGGTGGCATGGCCACATACACGTGACCGGCTTCGACCAGTGCCCGGAAATGCTGCACGAACAGCGCGCACAGCAAGGTGGCGATGTGCAGGCCGTCGGAGTCGGCGTCGGCCAGGATGCACACCTTGCCGTAGCGAAGCTGGGCCAGGTCGGTGGCACCTGGGTCTACGCCGATGGCGACGGCGATGTTGTGCACTTCCTGGCTGGCGAGTACTTCACCGCCGTCCACTTCCCAGGTGTTGAGGATCTTGCCGCGCAGCGGCAGGATCGCCTGGAACTCCTTGTCACGCGCCTGCTTGGCCGAACCGCCGGCCGAGTCGCCCTCGACCAGGAACAGCTCGGCGCGCATTGGGTCCTGGCCTGCGCAGTCGGCCAGCTTGCCCGGCAGTGCCGGGCCCTGGGTGATGCGCTTGCGCTCGACCTTCTTGCTGGCTTTCAGGCGGCGCCCGGCGTTACTGATGGCCAACTCGGCCAACTGCATGCCCAGCTCCGGGTGGGCGTTGAGCCACAGGCTAAAGGCATCCTTGACCACGCCTGAAACGAAGGCGGCGGCTTCACGCGAGGAAAGGCGCTCCTTGGTCTGCCCGGAAAACTGTGGGTCCTGCATCTTCATCGACAGCACGAAGGTGATGCGCTCCCAGACGTCTTCGGGGGCCAGCTTCACACCACGCGGCAGCAGGTTGCGGAATTCGCAGAACTCACGCATCGCATCCAGCAGGCCCTGGCGAAGGCCGTTGACATGGGTGCCGCCCTGGGCCGTGGGGATCAGGTTGACGTAGCTTTCCTGGATGCTGTCGCCCCCTTCAGGCAGCCACAGCAGGGCCCAATCGACCGCTTCCTTGTTGCCGGCCAGGTTGCCGCAGAACGGCTCGTCGGGCAGGCGCTGGAAGTCACTGACCGAATCCACGAGGTAGGAGCGCAGGCCGTCTTCGTAATGCCACTCCACCTTCTCGCCGCTGGCCTTGTCCTCGAAACTGACGAGCAGGCCTGGGCAGAGCACGGCCTTGGCCTTGAGCACGTGCTTGAGCCGGCTGATGGAAAACCGCGGGGAGTCGAAGTACTTGGGGTCGGGGCTGAAATAGACGCTGGTGCCGGTGTTGCGCTTACCGACCGTGCCGACCACTTCCAGCTCGCTTGCCTTGAAGCCATCGGCAAAGGTCATCTGGTACTCGTTGCCATCACGCTTTACGCGCACGCGCACCTGCGTGGACAAGGCGTTGACCACCGAAATGCCGACGCCGTGAAGGCCGCCGGAGAACTGGTAGTTCTTGTTGGAGAACTTGCCGCCGGCATGCAGCTTGGTGAGGATCAGTTCGACGCCCGACACGCCCTCTTCTGGGTGGATGTCCACCGGCATGCCGCGTCCGTCGTCGCTGACTTCCAGCGAATGGTCGGCGTGCAGGATGACCTGCACCGAACGGGCGTGGCCGGCGAGGGCTTCGTCGACGCTGTTGTCGATGACTTCCTGGGCCAGGTGGTTGGGGCGGCTGGTGTCGGTGTACATGCCCGGCCGCTTGCGAACCGGGTCAAGGCCCGAGAGGACTTCGATGGCGTCTGCGTTATAGGCGCTAGCGCTGGGATTGGCCATGGGGTCTCGTCGTCAGTCTGGTGAATGCAAAAAAATCAAAATACAGAAAAATCGAGTGCAGCGTACTGCGTCGGGGCAACACCGGCGAAGGCCAGCAGGGCCGGCAGGCGCTCGGCGAAGCCTTGAAAACTGTGGTCCCCACCGGCCTGGATACGCAGCGCGCAGTGGCGGTAGTACCGCTCGGCATGGCGATAGTCCAGGGTTTCGTCACCGGTCTGCAACCATACCTGGTAGCGGCTTGGGTCCGCAGGAGGCGGGACCTCCAGCTCGGCCAGCGCCTGGACGTGGTCGAGGGTCAACTCCCACGCCTGGCCTGTGTGATGGTTGTGCTGGGTACCCAGATAGCCGTCGAACGAGCGGTGCGGCCCTACGGCGGGATTGATCAGCAAGGCCTTGAGGCCATGGCGTTCGGCCAGGTAGGTGGCATAGTAGCCGCCCAGTGAGCTGCCCACCAGCAACGGCGCGTCCAGTTCGGCGATGCAGCCTTCAAGCTGCTCGATGGCCTGGCGGGGGTGGTGATGCAGCGCTGGCAGGCGCAGCCGGTCGATCAGCCCGAGGTGCTGCATGACGGCCTGAAGCTGCCTGGCCTTGGCTGACAACGGCGAACTGTTGAAGCCGTGTATATAAAGGATGGAACCCGACATGCTGCTCCCCGAAAGCTGTAGCGTTGCGCCTGTAGGCAGGCGCAGGGACGCGCAGTGTATCGCGTTCGCAAGGTTTTGGCGCCGCGCCGGTTTTTCTGAAACACATTCCCCGACGGGCAGGGTGAAGAGTCACTGAGAGGATTCGCAGCTTTGGTGTAAGCGGCGGGATGGGCGTCTGACCGGCATCTACACGGCAATGCGCTGGCTTGCTGATACGGCACCAGACAGTTGGGCCCACAAGCCCAAGAGCCCGTCAGCTCAGGCACCACACGGTCAATGGAGCGGCCTCGCGGTTCAATACCCGGGGCTATCGAAATCGAGCCTGACCTCGAAATCCAGCGCCCGCTCCACCCCCGTGTCCACCGTCCCATCAGCATGCAGGCGGATCCAGCGGTAGCCAGGATGCTGCTGACTCACCTCGAAATCCTCACTGCCTGGCGCGAACTGAATGCAGGTCGAAGGCGTGGCCAGCAGCCGCAGGTCGCCGCGCCATTGATCCCATTCCTGATGCACGTGCCCCCACAACAGCGCGCGCACCTGGGGATGACGATCGAGCACGGCGAACAGCGCATCGGCGTTGCGCAGGCCGATGGGGGCGATCCATGCGCAGCCGATGTCGACCGGTTGATGGTGCAGGCACACCAGGCAATGGCGCTCCCCTGCCGTGCGTAAGGCCGCCTCCAGCACACTGAGCTGGGCGTCCTGCAGCCAACCATGGGCCGCCCCTGGCACTGCCGTGTCGAGCATGACGATGCGCCAGACCCCGATGTCGGTAACCGGCTGCACCAACTCGGGCGCCACCTGCGCCATCACCTGCGCTTCGTCATGGTTGCCCGGTAGCCAGCGCGCCGGCGCGGCAAAGCCTGCGGTCAATTGCTCAAAGGCTGCGTAGGACGCAACGCTGGCGTCCTGGGACAGGTCCCCCGTGCACACCAGCAGGTGCGTGTCGTGCTGCTCGCGCAACGCCTGCTGCACCACATGGCGCAGGCTGTCGCGGGTATTGAGGCCCAGCATGCTGCCCTCGGGGCTGGCGAACAGATGGGCGTCGGTCAGGTGCACCACGTTAACGGTGCCGGCAGGGTTCGAGTGCGGCAAGGCCGTCTCCTTTCAGCGAGCGCTTACCAGTTCATGGCCGCAGGCCAGGCAGTGGGAAAGCCATTCACCCAGGAACAGGTTCAGCTGGGCTTTCTCGTCCGGCTGATGCATGGCGGCGTTGGGGTAAGGATAGATGCTACGCAAGCGCCGGGCGTGCTCAGCACTCACCACTTCGGCCATGCGGGCATCGTGGTACACCTGCACCTCCATGACCGGGACCGGCAGCCAGGGCAGACTGTGCTCCTGGCGTATGCGCAGCGTGGTGGTATAGGGGCAGGCCAGGACCACGTCGAGCACCAGCACGCCCAGCATCTGGTCGCCCTGGGTCATGCCGATGCTGCGCGAACTCTGGGTGGTGCGCATGTCCGGGAGCAGGCGCATCAGCCGGGCATAGTTGGCCTCGCAGGCGGCCTGCAACCCGGCCAGGTCGACCCGGTAGCGCTCGCGCAACAGGTTCACTTCCACATACCTCGAACTTCGTCGCGGTTCAGGGCAAGCCATTGCAAGCCGATGATGGTCGCGGCATTGCAGATGCGCCCGTCGCGTACCGCCTGCAAGGCATCCTCGAACGACCACACGCGCACCCGGATGTCCTCGCCTTCGGACTCCAGCCCGTGCAGGCCGCCGGCACCCTCGGCGCTGCAGCGGCCCAGGAACAGGTGGACGTATTCGTCACTGCCGCCTGGCGAAGGAAAATAGCGCGTCATCGGCCACAGCGCGCTGAAGGTCAGGCCGGCCTCTTCCTCGGCCTCGCGGTGCGCCACCTCTTCAGGTTGCTCGTCCTTGTCGATCAGCCCGGCGACCATCTCGATCAACCAAGGGTTGGCGACCTTGTCCAGGGCACCCACACGAAACTGCTCGATCAGGACCACTTCATCGCGCTGCGGGTCGTACGGCAGAACGCACACCGCGTCATGGCGCACGAACAGCTCACGGCTGATTTCCCGACCCATTCCACCGGCGAACAGCTCATGGCGAAGGTGGAGCTTGTCGAGCCTGTAAAAGCCCTGGAAGCACTTGTCCCGCTTGACGATCTCGACCGCCTGGGGCACTGAATTCAACGTATCCGACATGAAAATCCTCGTTGCACCGCTGCTGCATCGCGCCATCCTACTCTGCACGCTGGCACGTTTCACCCCCCGGCGACAACCGTTGGCGTACATGGCACAGCAGGCCCGGTCTCTGTTAGCTTAGTGGCGAACTGAAGGCCATGCCGACGGTCAAAGGCCGACTTTTCCCTGTTCTTGCAAGGATCATCATGACACTTGTCAAACTGACATCCATCGCTGTGCTGGCCTTGGCGCTGGGCGCATGCCAGAGCCTGTTCGCCCCCAACTACCGAGCGCCGCTCGAGGTCAAGCGCGAAGCCTGGGAACACGTCAAGCCAGGCTGCAGCGAGCGTGATTGCCCGTTGGTGAATATTGACACCGTGCATTTCCCGGCGTTGCCCAAGCTCGACGGCATTGTCGAAAAGCGTCTGCTGCAACTGACCGAGGACAACCAGCACGGGGCGGCACCGACAACGCTGCAAGCCTACGAACAGCACTACCTGGCCAGCGCCGAGAAGCGCAACAGCAGCTACCTGCAGGCCAAAGTACGCGAACAGCATGACGGGCTGGTGATCATCGAGCTGTCCAGCTACCTGGATACCGGTGGTGCCCATGGCATGCCAGGTCGTGCGTTCATCAACTATTCACGCAAGCTGGACAAGGTCCTGACCCTGCAGGACATGCTGGTCCCCGGCCAGGAAGAAACGTTCTGGAAGACGGTGGAGGAATCACACCGGGCCTGGCTGATGAGTGTCGGCATGGACAAGGATGCCGAGTTCATCAAAACCTGGCCATTCAAGCGCTCGCCGCATATCGCCCTGACCTACGGCGCGGTGGTGGTGAAGTACGAGGTGTACGCCATCGCGCCGTATTCCATGGGCCATGTGGAGCTGAAAATTCCCTACCCACGCCTCAATGGCGTGATCAAGCCCGAACTGTTCCCCGGCCGCGGCTGAAGTTCAATACGCCATACAACACCCCTGCCAGCACCAGCGCCGGCAGGGTCGCGCCCAGGTCCGGCGCCTGGGCGGCGATGATGTGATACGCCGCCACGCCTGCCGCCCATGCCAGCAATGCCGGCCAGTGCAGCGCCCCCACATGGGCTGGAATGCTGCGACGGCGAACCCAGTAATGGTCCGTCAGCACCACACCGAACAGTGGGGCGAACACCGAGCCGATCAGTAGCAGGAAGTTTTCGTACTGGGCAAGCGGTGCCAACAGGGCGATCAGGGTGCACAGCACGCCGATGGCCAGGGCCAGGTGTTCAACCTTCACGCGTGCCAGCACGCCGGCGGAGACCGCCGCCGAATGAATGTCGGCGAAGGCTTTTTCCGATTCGTCGAGCAGAATCAGTAGCAACGGAATACCCATGCCCGCCCCGGCGAGCGCCAGCAGCAGGGCATTGACTTCGCCTTGCGCCGCGAAGGCCAGGGTATAGGCCACCCCCAGGCTCATCAACCAGGTGTTGCCGATGAAATACCCCACCACCGTGCTGCCGAACACCTGCCTGCCGTCGCGGGCAAAACGCGAATAGTCGGCAATCAGCGGCAGCCAGGACAGGGGCATGGCGATGACGATGTCAAAGCCCACGGCCAGCGACATCGACCCATCCCCGCCGCGCTGCCACAACATCGCCAGGTCGGCCTTGGCGAACAGGTTCCAGGTCAGCCAGACGCAGGCGCCCAGCAGCAGCCAGATGCCCCAGGCCCGCAGGATCTTGCGCACGAAAGCCAACGGTCCACTGACCGCCAGCACGGTGGCCAGCGCGCCAAAACACAGCGTCCATAGCACCGGGCTGTTCCAGATGCTGCCCTCACCGAAGGCTCGCGCACCCAACAGGCTGGCGGCATCGCGCATCACGATGATCTCGAAGGCGCCCCAGCCTATCAGCTGCAATACGTTGAGCAGCGCTGGCAAGCGCGCACCCTGCGCCCCCAGGCTGAGCTTGAGCGTACCCATGGCGGACAAACCGGTGTCGCTGCCGATCACACCGGCAGCACCCAGCAACAGCACACCGACCCCGGTGCCCAGGACGATGGCCAGGATGGCCCCGGACAGGCCAAGGCCCGGCGCCAGCATGGCACCGACTTGCAGCACCATCAGGCCAATGCCTAGGGAAAACCACAGTGAAAACAGGTCGCGACCACCGAATACGCGCTGGCCGTTGGGAATGGGATGATCAGGGGAAAATTGACTGGACGTGGTCATGCTTGCTCGCACTCGGCAATGTGATTGTTGGGGTGGGCGCAAGGCAGGCCGCTAACCAGGTCCCTGCTTTGCGGCCTGAGTGGCGCCCACCTTGGCCCAAAGGCTGGGCCTCAGACCTTGTGGTACAGCTGGCTGCCGGCCTGGCGGAAGCGCTCGGCCTGCTCGCGCATGCCCTGCTCCACCGAGACGTCCACGGTTTCGATCCGGGCAGCGTATTCACGCACCTCCTGGGTGATCTTCATGGAGCAGAACTTCGGCCCGCACATGGAGCAGAAATGCGCCACCTTGGCCGACTCCTTGGGCAAGGTCTCATCATGGAAGGCACGCGCCGTGTCGGGGTCCAGCCCCAGGTTGAACTGGTCTTCCCAGCGAAACTCGAAGCGCGCCTTCGACAGCGCGTTGTCGCGAATCTGGGCCCCTGGGTGACCTTTGGCCAGGTCGGCTGCATGGGCCGCAATCTTGTAGGTGATGATGCCGGTCTTGACGTCGTCCTTGTCGGGCAGCCCCAGGTGTTCCTTGGGCGTGACATAGCAGAGCATGGCGCAGCCGAACCAGCCGATCATGGCCGCTCCGATGCCGGAAGTGATGTGGTCGTAGCCAGGGGCGATGTCGGTGGTCAGCGGGCCCAAGGTGTAGAACGGCGCTTCGTCACAGCATTCGAGCTGCTTGTCCATGTTCTCCTTGATCAACTGCATCGGCACATGGCCGGGGCCTTCGATCATGCACTGCACATCGTGCTTCCAGGCAATCTTGGTCAGCTCGCCCAGGGTTTCCAGCTCGCCAAACTGCGCCGCGTCGTTGGCATCGGCGATCGAGCCCGGTCGCAGGCCATCGCCCAGCGAGAAGCTGACGTCGTAGGCCTTCATGATTTCGCAGATTTCATCGAAGTGGGTGTACAGGAAGTTCTCCTGGTGATGCGCCAGGCACCACTTGGCCATGATCGAACCACCCCGGCTGACGATGCCGGTGACGCGCTTGGCGGTCAGCGGTACATAGCGCAGCAACACCCCGGCATGGATGGTGAAATAATCCACGCCCTGCTCAGCCTGTTCGATCAGCGTGTCGCGAAACAGCTCCCAGGTCAGGTCCTCGGCCACGCCACCGACCTTTTCCAGTGCCTGGTAGATGGGCACGGTGCCGATGGGCACGGGGGAGTTGCGAATGATCCATTCGCGGGTTTCATGGATGTGCTTGCCGGTGGACAAGTCCATGACGGTGTCCGAACCCCACCGAATGCCCCAAGTGAGCTTGGCCACCTCTTCTTCGATGGACGAACCCAGCGCACTGTTGCCGATGTTGCCGTTGATCTTCACCAGGAAGTTGCGGCCGATGATCATCGGCTCCAGCTCGGTGTGGTTGATGTTGGCCGGAATGATGGCGCGGCCACGGGCCACTTCCTCGCGCACGAACTCGGGGGTGATTTCCTTGGGAATGCTGGCGCCGAAGCTGTGACCGGCATGCTGCGTATCGAGCAGGCCTGCCGCCCGGGCCTCCTGCAGCTTCATGTTCTCGCGGATGGCCACGTATTCCATCTCGGCGGTGATGATGCCCTGGCGGGCGTAGTGCATCTGCGACACATTGGCGCCTGGCTTGGCACGACGCGGGTTGCGCACATGGGCGAAGCGCAGCTTGGCCAGCTCGGCGTCGTTCAGGCGCTGCTGGCCGAAGTGGGAGCTCAGGCCGCTCAGGCGCTCGGTGTCACCGCGTGCATCGATCCAGGCCGAACGCACGTCGGCCAGGCCCTTGCGCACGTCGATCAACACCTCTGGGTCGGTGTAGGGGCCGGAAGTGTCGTAGACCAGCACGGGCGCATTACGCTCGCCCCCGAAATCGGTGGGCGTGTCGGCCAGGCTGATCGCGCGCATCGGTACGCGAATATCCGGGCGCGAGCCCTGGACATAGACCTTGCGCGAGCGCGGAAACGGCTGCACGGACTGCTGATCGACTTGCGCCGATTCGCTAAGGTTCATCGCTTTTTCTTGTTGGGTCATCACAGGCTCTCCAGACGGCTTCCTAGCAGTGGAATGTCGGGGTGAACCTGAAGGACGCGGACGCACTCCTAGACGTGTGCGGTGCCAAAGACGGGGTGTCATGGGCTGCAAACAGCCGATGCTTTCCCGGACCTGGCACAAGAGGCTCCCCGGGAAGGCGAGCAATCTTGTTCCCTACGCAGGCGCTAACCTGATCAGGTTCAACGGGATCCGCACCTATGCGATCTCAGCCTTTGCTTCAAGGCACCCCGACAAGAACATGCGCAGTCTAGACTGGAGTTGCCGGCAAAGCCAAGCGAGCAATCCCGGGAATGATCAACGGCATCAGGGTGATTGTTGCCCGGAGCGCGTGGCACTACACTGCGTCATCAAGCAAAACTCAACAGTTCAGTAATTACATTTCGTACAAGGATTGCCCCTATGCTGCGCAAACTCTCACTGGCCCTGGCCGTGTCTTGTGCGTCCCATACGATGGCCTGGGCGGCGGACGTACCGGCAACGGTGAAGACCGATCTGGTGAGCGTTTACCAGGAAGCGGTAGAGAACAACGCCGACCTGGCAGCCGCCCGCGCCGACTACGGCGCGCGCCGCGAAATCGTGCCCCAGGCCCGTGCCGGCTTGCTGCCCAACCTGTCGGCCGGTGCCGAGATGCAAAGCACCCGCACCAAGCTCGACGAGCCGTCGATCACATCCAACCGCAGCGGCAATGCCTGGAGCGCGACCCTGGCCCAGCCCATCTTCCGCGCTGACCGCTGGTTCCAGTTGCAAGCTGCCGAGGCCGTCAACGAACAGGCCGCGCTGGAGCTGTCCGCCACCGAGCAGAACCTGATCCTGCAGACTGCGCAAAGCTACTTTGCGGTGCTGCGTGCGCAGGACAACCTGGCGGCCAGCAAGGCCGAGGAAGCGGCCCTCAAGCGTCAGCTCGACCAGTCCAACGAACGTTTCGACGTGGGGCTTTCGGACAAGACCGACGTGCTGCAGTCCCAGGCCAGCTATGACACGGCCCGCGCCAACCGCATCATCGCCGACCGTCAGGTGCAGGATGCTTTCCAGGCGTTGGTCACCCTGACCAATCGGGAGTACACCGCTATCCAGGGTGTGGTCCACAGCCTGCCGGTGCAGGTGCCCGTGCCCAACGACGCCAAGGCCTGGGTCGAAACCGCCGGCCGGCAGAACCTCAACCTGTTGGCGACCAACTACGCGGTGTCTGCGGCGGAAGAAACGTTGCGTCAGCGCAAGGCCGGTCACGCCCCGACCGTCGATGCCGTGGCCAAATACCAGAAGGGTGACAACGACAACCTGGGCTTCAGCAACCCATCGCCGCTGGGTGTTCGCTATGGGGGCGACGTGGAGCAGACCACCGTTGGCCTGCAGTTGAACATTCCCATCTACAGCGGCGGGCTGACCAGTTCACAGGTACGCGAAGCCTACCAGCGCCTCAGCCAGAGCGAACAGCAGCGCGAAAGCCTGCGCCGTCAGGTGGTGGAGAACACCCGCAACCTGCACCGTGCGGTGAACACCGACGTCGAACAGGTACAGGCGCGCAAGCAGTCGATCATCTCCAACCAGAGCGCGCTCGAGGCTACCGAAATCGGCTACCAGGTGGGCACCCGCAACATCGTCGATGTGCTCGACGCCCAGCGCCAGCTGTACACCTCTGTGCGCGACTATAACAACAGCCGGTACGCCTACATCCTCGACAACCTGAGCCTGAAACAGGCGGCCGGCACGCTGAGCCCGCAAGACTTGCAGGACCTCAAGCGCTACCTGAAACCCGACTACAACCCGGACAAGGATTTCCTGCCACCGGACCTGGCGGCAGCGGCGGCGAAGAATTTCGAGCGTAAGCCCTGAGGACGGGCAGCCTCATCTGGGGGAGCCGGCTTGCCGGCGATGGGCCGCAAAGCGGCCCTGATCACGCCAACCGCAACCATCGCCCCGACAGTGAGCGCTCAGGGCATCAGCCTTCCCAACCCCTTCAGCAAGCGCTGCAGCGCCCCTTGGTTGGCCCTCATCACCGCCCTACCCGCCTCACCCATGCGCCGGGCATCTTGCGGTAATTCGACCAGCCGTTGCACGGCACCGGCCAACCCCTGAGCGTCATCGACCTGCTGCAACGCACCCGCCTCGCGCAGCATGGCGCTGATTTCGAGGAAGTTGAACACGTGCGGCCCCATGAGCACCGGTAGCGCCAGGGCTGCCGGTTCCAACGGGTTGTGCCCGCCGGTCGGCACCAGGCTGCCACCGACGAACGCCATGTCGGCCAGGGCATACAAGAACAGCAATTCACCCATGGTGTCGCCCAGCAGCACCTGGGTCTGGGCAAGCACCGGTAGCCCGGTAGAGCGACGCACCGTGGCAAACTGCTGACTGCAGATGGCATGAACCGCGTCAAAGCGCTCCGGATGCCGGGGCACCAGGATCAGCAACGCATCCCCATGCACCTGCAGCAACTGCTGGTGTGCCTGGAGGATCAGGGCATCTTCGCCGTCGTGTGTGCTGGCGGCAATCCACACCGGGCGCGAAGTGGCGGCCCATTGCTGGCGCAAAGCCTGGGCGCGCGGCACCAGCTGCTCATCGATCTTCTGGTCGAACTTGATCGAGCCGGTGACCTGCACGCAGGCAGCACGCGCGCCGAGTGCCAGAAAGCGCTGGGCCTCCACCTCGGTCTGCGCGGCAATCAGGCTCATTTCGGCCAGCATGGGCCGGGTCAGCCTGGCAAACCGCCCGTAGCCACGGGCCGAGCGTTCGGACAGGCGCGCATTGGCCAGCGCCACGGGAATACCGCGCCTGGCGCATTGATGGATGTGATTGGGCCAGAGTTCGGTTTCCATGATCACGCCCAGCCTTGGCTGCACATGGTCGAGAAAGCGCCCCGCCGCCCACGGCAGGTCGTATGGCAAGTAGCAATGCTGGACCCGCGGCTCATCGGCGAACAGGGCGCCAATGCGCTCCGAACCGGTGGGCGTCATGCACGTCAGTGTGATCGGCAGCTCAGGGTAGGCCTTGAGCAGTGCGCGCACCATGGGGGCAGCTGCGATGCTTTCGCCTACGGAAACCGCATGGACCCATATGCCGCCCTTGCGCATCGTCGGCAGCTTGATGGCAAAGCGCTCGCCGATACGGCGCCCGTAGGCCGGCGCCTTGCGCGCGCGTAGGTACAGGCGAAGTGCAAGCAGTGGCAGGGCAAGGTGAAACAGCAAGGTGTAGAGAGTTCTGTTCATGGCGACGCAGTTTACCCGATCGCACGCAAATGCACCGCAAAGCGCTCGGCCAGCCACTGCGCCGCAGGCCCCAGCGGCTCGTCCCGACGCCAGGCCAGCTCCACCACCAGCGCCGGTGGCCGCCAGTCGCTGGCCAGCTCCACCATATGCGCCTGATAGGTGGGGTACTGCACCACATGCCGCGGCAGCCAGGCCCAGCCCAGCCCGCGCATCAGCAGTTCGGCCATGGCATAGAAGCTGTCGGCCCGCCACACCTGTGGGCTGATCGCCTCACCCCCCGGGTAACCGCTCTGCTGGGGGGTGATCAGCAGCTGGCGATGGCGTGCCAGTTGCTGTCGGTCCGCCCGGCCGGCCTGCGCCAAGGGGTGGCCGACGGCGCAGACCGTGACCATTTCCACGCTACCCAAGGCCCGCCGTTCCAGCGACGCCGGTACGCGCTCATGGTGAAAGAACAACCCCAGGTCGGCACGCCGCTCCACCAGCTTGCGTGCAACGTCGCCCTGCGCGCCGCTGGCCAGTTGAACTTCCAGAAAGGGGTAACGGGTTGCCAACTCATCCAGGCTGTCGATGACAGGCTGATACGGCATCGCCTCATCCTGCGCCACCCGCAGCAGTGCTTCCTGGCCACGCATCAACGCCAAGGCCCGCCCATCCAGACGCTCGCACTGGCGCAGCAGCTCGCGGGCATCGGCAAGCAGCGCTTCGCCGTTTGCGGTGAGCTTCGGCTGGCGCCCACTGCTGCGTTCGAACAGGGTAACCCCAAGGTCCGTTTCGAGCAGGGCGATGGCGTTGCTGACCGCTGATTGAGCCTTGTGCTGTTCGCGCGCAACGGCAGAAAACGAACGCAGCTCAGCCACGCGCATGAACGTGCGCAACTGATCCAGACTCCATTGCTCGGCCATTCACCTATCTCCTTACCAGATAGGTAATGACTTTACCGCATTCGAGTACGGCCTAGAATGCGCCCATCCAATGGAGAACCGTCATGAATGCCTACACCTACCTCGCGATTGCCATCTGCGCCGAAGTCGTCGCCACCGCCTCCATGAAGGCTGTCAAAGGCCTTAGCACCCCATTGCCTCTGCTGCTGATGGTGGCGGGCTACGCCATCGCGTTCTGGATGCTGACGCTGGTGGTGCGCAGCATCCCGGTGGGCATCGCCTACGCGATCTGGTCGGGGCTGGGTATCGTGCTGATCAGCGTGGCGGCACTGGTGCTCTATGGGCAGAAACTGGACATCCCGGCGATGCTCGGCATGGCGATGATCGTTGGCGGCGTGGTGGTGATTCAGCTGTTCTCCAAGACCACGGGGCACTGAGCCGGGCCGTGGCAGCAGCGTCAGGAGGCGTGGCGCACGCCAGCCCGTGCATCCGACCCTGAGCCTGTATACTTGCCAGCTGTCCCAGTTTTCGAGGTATCGCCATGCCATCTGCCATTTCCACTGACGTGCTGATCGTCGGCGCCGGGGTCGCAGGCCTCTGGCTCAATGCCCGCTTGCGCCGCCTGGGTTATTCGACAGTGCTGGTGGAGCGCGCCACGGTAGGCGGCGCACAGACGCTCAAGTCCCAGGGCATCATCCATGGCGGCACCAAGTACGCGCTGCATGGGGCGCTGACCGGCGCCTCGGAGGCGATTGCCGACATGCCGCGCCGCTGGCGCGAAGCCTTGGCGGGCAACGGCGAACTGGACCTGCGCCATACGCGCCTGCTGTCCGATGCGCACTACCTGTGGTCTCCAGGCACCCTGGCCGGCAATCTCACCAGCTTCTTCGCCAGCAAGGCGGTGCGCGGCCGGGTGGATCAGGTCAAAGGCGACCAATTGCCTGCGGCGTTACAGGACCGTGCCTTCAAGGGCAAGGTCTATCGGTTGGCCGAACTGGTGATCGACGTGCCCAGCCTGCTGACCAACCTGGCCGAACTGGCCGGTGACAGCCTCCTGGCGGGCGAACGCATCGAGCCGCTGCGCGACGAGGGCGAGCTGGTGGGCCTGCGTGTGGACGGGCGTGACATCCGCGCCCAGCGCATCGTGCTCAGCGCGGGCGCCGGCATCGCGGACCTGTTGCAGGCACTGGGGCTCGAGCAGCCCGCCATGCAAACCCGCCCCCTGCACATGGTGATGGTCAAGGGAGCCAACCTCAAGCCACTTTATGCCCATTGCCTGGGCGCAGGCCCCAAGCCGCGGATGACGGTCACCACCCACCCGGCCGCCGACGGACAGTGGGTGTGGTACCTGGGCGGCGAACTGGCCGAAGCCGATGGCGTGGCCCGCGAGCCGGCCGCGCAGATCGCCGCCGCGCAGAAAGAAGTGGCCAGCCTGCTGCCCTGGGTGGATCAAAGCCAGTTGCACTGGGCCACGTTGCGAGTGGACCGTGCCGAGCCTGCCCAGTCCGGCTTGGTGCGCCCGGACAATGCGTTTCTTGCCGAACAGCAACGGCTGCTGGTGGGCTGGCCTACCAAGCTGGCCCTGGCACCTGACTTCAGCGACCGGGTTATCCGCCAGTTGCAACGCGACGCCGTGCAACCTCAGGCCCAGGCCGACCTGACCGACTTGCCGCGCCCGCCGCTGGGCCAGCCTGCATGGGAGACCCTCCTGCCATGAGCTTGCCAACTCTCCACGGTTTGCACCGCCCCCTGGGCAGCACGGGCTTGCAGGTTTCGCCCCTGGGGCTGGGCACGGTCAAGCTTGGCCGGGACCAGGGCGTGAAATACCCTTCAGGCTTCACCATCCCCGGCGACGATGAAGCCAGGCTGCTGCTTGGCCAGGCCCGCGACCTGGGCATCAACCTGCTAGATACCGCTCCGGCCTATGGCCGCAGTGAAGAGCGCCTTGGCCCGCTGCTGCGGGGTCAGCGCGATGCCTGGGTGCTGGTGAGCAAGGTGGGCGAGGAATACGACGCCGGTCAATCGCGTTTCGATTTCAGCGCGGCCCACACGCGCCGATCGGTGGAGCGCAGCCTGCGCCGGCTGGAAACCGACCGCATCGACCTGGTGCTGGTGCACTCCGACGGTAATGACCTGGCCATCCTCGAGCAGCAGGCGGTGTATGAGACCTTGGCCACGCTCAAGCGTGAAGGCAAGATCCTGGGCTTCGGGTTTTCAGGCAAGACTGTAGCCGGAGGCTTGAAGGCCTTGGAGCAAGGCGACTGCGCCATGGTCACCTTCAACCTGAACGAACAGGCAGAGCGCCCGGTACTCGACTACGCTGCGCAGCACGGCAAGGCCATCCTGGTCAAAAAGGCCCTGGCCAGCGGCCATGCCTGCCTGGCACCCGGCGTCGACCCGGTCCGTGCCAGCTTCGAGCTGCTCTTCGCCCACCCTGGCGTCAGCAGTGCTATCGTGGGCACCATCAACCCGTTGCACCTGGCCCATAACGTGGCCACCGTCGCCCGAATCCTGGGCCAGCATTGAGTCTGCCTGGCCACGCGCCGGGCGAGCCGTCGCAAGGAGGAGCAACGTGGCGCGAACGCTGATACGCAAGAACCCGAGCAACTTCAAGACGCTGCCGCTGCATGTCGAGGCCACGGCCGAAAGCCTTCTCTACCAGGGCACTGGCATGCCCCTCAATTTCGCCCAGACCCAACAACGTCGCAAACCGGTGGCGGTGGCAGATCCCCAGCGGTTCGTGGTCGAACTTGCCAACTTGGGTGTGTCGGTGCGCCTGACGCTGACCTGGCAGAACCGCGACTACTGGGTGCTGGTGCGTCAACGGCGCCAAGACCGCGGCGACGTGGTGCTAAAGCTGATCTCAGGTTACGTGCCCGCTCAGGAACTGAACCTGCCATTGCACACCGCCGTGCAGGAAGTAGCCGAGGAATGCCTGCTGGAAACCACAG
Organism: Pseudomonas sp. UBA5568; assembly: GCF_002425525.1. Taxonomy (NCBI): domain Bacteria; kingdom Pseudomonadati; phylum Pseudomonadota; class Gammaproteobacteria; order Pseudomonadales; family Pseudomonadaceae; genus Pseudomonas; species Pseudomonas sp. UBA5568. The sequence goes on from NZ_DIMK01000024.1 coordinate 33,020, forward strand.
AGGGCTGGCTGGGCGGCCGCTTCAACGACACCTGGCTACCTGTGCCCTATGCGGCAGCCTTGCACTACCGAGAAACGCCGCATTTTCAACTGACCCCTCAGTCCGGTGCCGCCCGCCCGGTCCACTGCGGCAACCTGGTCCTGCTGGAGCGGCCCCGTGCCTACGTGCACCTGCCGACCGCTTCGCTGCAACTGATCTACGACATGCGCCTGCAAGTGCCCAGGGAGGCCAAGAAGCTCAGCCTGTTCCATGTGGATGAACGCCTTGAGGGCGACCAGTTGGTGGCGCGGCTGAACCGCAAGCGCCCGGACCTGTACCTGATGCCGCTACAGGACGGCCAACCCCTGGCCGAGCTGTATACCCTGAAGAAAGACGAACTGGTGCCGGCCAGCACACGGGGGTTGTACCTGGCCGAAAGCTTCGCCCGGCAGGAGGGCTGGGTGGTCAACGAGGAACGGATACGCTGGAAGGATTGGGTGCGTCAACAAGGCCTGGTGGAACCCAAGCCTGCCCGAGCCTCCCACCTGCAACGGTTCGGTGCCAAGGCCCGAGCGCTGCTCAAGCGGGCGCGTACCTCGCTGCACAAGCCCTGAGCGAAGCGGGCATGCAGCGCGCCGCCGCTGGCGCCGCCGCAACAAGGGCTGCCGCGCAGCCCTGCCCTGTCAGTGCTTGCGGATCTTCTCGACGATGGCAGTGGTAGAGCTGTTTTCGACCAGCCCCAGCACTTTCACGGTGCCGCCATAGGCGTTGACGATGTCGGCGCCAACCACTTGGTCGATGCCGTAGTCGCCGCCTTTGACCAGCACATCCGGCTTGACCTGGCTCAGCAGGTTTTCTGGGGTGCCTTCGGAGAAACTGATCACCCAGTCCACTGCGCCCAAGCCTGCCAACACGGCCATGCGGCGATCGACGCTGTTGATCGGCCGGCCCGGGCCCTTCAGCCGGCTGACCGATGCATCGTCGTTGACCGCCACGATCAGGCGATCGCCTTGAGCGCGCGCCTGCTCCAGGTAGGTCACGTGGCCCGCATGCAGAATGTCGAAGCAGCCATTGGTGAACACGATACGCTCGTTGTGTGCCCTGGCATCGTCGATCGCTACCAGCAATTGCTCAAGGCCCAGCACCCCGCGCTCGGACCCTTCTTCGCGCTGGATGGCGCGGCGCAGTTCCGGCGCGCTGATCGCCGCAGTACCAAGCTTGCCGACGACAATACCCGCCGCCAGGTTGGCCAGGGCCACTGCCTGGGGCAGCTCTTCACCGGCGGCAATGGCGGCGGCAAGGGTGGAGATCACCGTATCGCCTGCGCCGGTCACATCGAACACTTCACGTGCACGGGCTGGCAGGTGCAGGGGCGGATGACCATTGCGCAGCAAGGTCATGCCGTGCTCGCCACGGGTCACCAGCAAGGCGCCCATGTCCAGCTCCTGGAGCAGCTGCAAACCTTTGGCAACCAGCTCCGCCTCGTCGGTACAACGCCCAACGATGTTCTCGAACTCGCTGAGGTTGGGGGTAATCAGGCTGGCCCCGCGATAGACGGAGAAATCCTTGCCCTTGGGGTCGGCCAGCACCGGGATGCCTTTGGCCCGTGCGGCCTGGATCAGCGCCTGGTGGTTTTTCAGCGCGCCCTTGCCGTAGTCCGACAGCACCAGGACCTTGACGCCTTCGAGCAAACCGTCGACTTCTGCGCTGAGCGACACCGGGTCGGTGGCGAAGGATTCTTCGAAATCGATGCGCAGCAGCTGCTGGTGCCGGCTCATGACCCGCAGCTTGACGATGGTCGGCTGATGCGCAATGCGCTGGAAGACCGAACGCACGCCTGCCGCCTGCAGGCTGTTGGAAAGGCTGTCGGCAGCTTCGTCCTGCCCGGTGACGCCCACCAGGGACGCCGGCGCGCCCAGTGCGGCGATGTTCAAGGCCACGTTGGCCGCACCGCCTGGGCGATCCTCGATCTGATCGACCTTGACCACCGGCACTGGCGCTTCCGGCGAAATACGCGACGTACCGCCATGCCAGTAGCGGTCGAGCATGACATCGCCGACCACCAGTACCGGGGCTTGATCGAAACGCGGCATGGACAACTTCATGGGCAACCCATATGACAATAGTGAACAGGGACGGGATATTAGCACAGCGCGGCTGGCGGCTTTAGGGCCAGTTCGCGCTGAGGAATACCCCGAAACAGAAGGGGCACCGAGGCCCCTTGGCAGGTAGGATCAGGTGATGTCGGCCTTGGCCGGCTCATCCAGGCCCATGGCATGCAGGCGCGCATAGTAACCGTTGGCGGCCAGCAGCTCGGCATGGGTGCCCCGCTCCACCAGACGGCCCTGATCCATGACCAGGATCTGGTCGGCCTTCTCGATGGTCGACAGGCGATGCGCGATCACCAGCGTGGTGCGCCCCTGCATCACGCGGTCCAGCGCAGCCTGGATGTGCCGCTCGGACTCGGTATCCAGGGCCGAGGTCGCTTCGTCCAGGATCAGCAGTGGCGAGTTCTTCAACAGCGCGCGGGCGATGGCCAGGCGTTGGCGCTGGCCACCGGAGAGCAACACCCCGTTTTCGCCGATCTGGGTATCGAAACCTTTGGGCAGCTGATCGACGAAATCCTTGGCGAAGGCTGCCTCAGCCGCCGCTTCGATGTCGGCACGCGGCGCCCCGGCCAGGTCACCGTAGGCAATGTTGTTGGCGATGGTGTCGCTGAACAAGGTCACATGCTGGTTGACCTGGGCGATGTGTCGACGCAGGTTGAGCAACTTGAAGTCTTCGATTTCCACGCCATCGAGCAGTATCTCGCCGCTGCTGTGGTGGTAGAAGCGTGGAATCAGGCCGGCCAGGGTGGACTTGCCGCTGCCGGAGCGGCCCACCAGCGCGACCATCTGCCCAGGCTCGACGGTGAAGTTGATGTCGCTCAGCACCTGGCGATCGGTACCGGGGTAGGTGAAGCTGAGGTTGCGCACTTCCAGGCGCCCGCTGACCGCATCACGCTCGACGGTACCGGTGTCCACTTCTCGCTGCTCGTCGAGCTGCTCGAAGATGCTCTCGGCACCGGCCACGCCCTTCTGGATGGTCGAGCTCACTTCCGAAAGCTGGCGAATCGGCTTGGGCAGCAGGCCGGCCAGGGTGATGTAGGCCACCATGTCGCCTGCCGAGGCATCGCCACGAAGGTACAGCACCAGGAACATCAGCACGGCCATGGCAACGTAGATCACCAGTTGCAGCAGGGGCGTGTAGATGGCGCTGGTACGGGTCATGCGCAGCTGCTTGTCGGTGTTGCTCTGGCTGGCCTTGAGGAAGCGCTGGCGCTCGTAGGCCTCGCCGCCGAAGCTGCGCACCACGCGGTAGCCCTGAATGGTCTCGGACGCCACGTGGGTGACGTCGCCCATGGCAACCTGGATCTTCTTGCTCTGTTTGCGGAATTTCTTGCTGGCACGGCCCACCATGAAGGCGATCAGCGGCAGGATGGCCAGCATCACCAGCGTCAGGCGCCAGTTCATCAACAGCAGCGAGCCGAACAGGAACACCACCGTCATGCCTTCGCGAATGACCACCTTGATGGCGTCGGTAGCCGCCCCAGTGACCATGGTCACGTTGAAGGTGATGCGCGAAATCAGGTGCCCGGAGTTGTTCTGGTCGAAGTAGCGGTTGGGCAGGCTCAGCAGGTTGTTGAACAGCTGCACCCGCAGGTCATGGACCAGGCCCAGCGAGACCTTGGCCAGGAAGTAGTTGCCCAGGAACGAACCCAGGCCTTGCCAGGCGGCGATGATGATGATCAGCGCCGGCACCGTGTGCAGCAGGTTCAGGTCGCGCAGGTGCGGGACGTTGGGAAACAGCGAGGCATCCGGGTTGGACAGGCCGTCGACGAAATACTTGAGGATGTAACCCAGCATTGGCTGGGTCGAAGCAAAGATCAGAAAGCCCAGGATACTCAGCAGGAACACGCCGATGTAGGGTCGGACATAGCCAAGTAGACGGAAATAGATCTTCATGCTCGATGGGCTCTGGGAGCCGTTGGCGTCTGTCATATCACGGAACATGCTGAAAATGGGGTGCTGACTTTACCACACGTTGGCAGCGACGTCGGACCACTCGGCCCCCGCCGCTTACCAGCAGCAATGCGCGCAAAGCTGGGGTAACATTGCCCGTTCTTTCGACCTGGGCCCTCTTTCTCCATGTTCCCAAGCAGCCTACACAACGCCGGCAACCGCTTTTTCGATTTCGTGTGCCTGTGGCTGCTGCCGGCCGGCATGCTGGCGCTGCTCGGTGCCCTGTTCTTCCTGCCCGAACGCAGCCTGCACCACAAGCTGTACTACGGCCTTTTCAGCATCCCGACCCTGCTGGCGCTATGTGTCCGGCCTCGTGAACTGAAAACCCTGTTTCGTGAACCGTTGCTGTGGCTGTTCGTGGCCTTCGCCGGCTACGCCATCCTCAGCCTGAGCTGGTCACCCTCGGCGGCGCAGGCGGACAACCTGATCAAGCGGCCCCTGCACACCCTGATGCTGTTCCTGGGCACCGGGCTGATGCTGCGTTACCGGCCCGAGGCGCTCAAGGGCCTTTTCCTGGGGGCTGCGCTACTGGCGCTGCTGGCCACGCTGCGGGACCTGACCACGTTCATGCTCACCTACACGCCAGGCAGCCGGCTGATCGGCGCAGGCGCTCTGGATAACCCGCTGCTCAGCTCGCACTTGTACGGTTTCTTCGGGACCTACTGGCTATGGATGGCGGTCAACGGCAAGCGGGCGCTGACCGTGTCGCTGTGCATGGCGGCCTTTGCGGTCATGTTCGCCGCGGTGGTGGCCACCGGTTCCCGCACGCCCCTGGTGGCCATGACCCTGGCGGTGAACTGGATCGCCCTGCTGTGCCTGGACCGTCGTTCGATCCCCCTGTTCCTGGCCGCTCCGCTGTTCATCGCCGCAGTACTGGTGGTGGACCCGCAGTTGATCATGGCGCGCGGCGACTCGTACCGTTTCGATATCTGGCGCATTACCTGGGACCTGTTCCTCCAGCACCCGCTGATTGGCCACGGCTACGACGCGCCCTTGTCCATCGATGTCGGCGTGGGCTACCTGCTGAGCGAGCCCCACAGTTTCGTCATGGGCGTGCTGTATTACGTGGGCATCCTGGGCTTGCTGCCGTGGCTGGGCATGATCCTCTACGCGCTTTACAGCGGCTGGAAGTACCGCACCCACCCTGCCCTGCAGATGGCCTCGGCACTGCTGGTGTTCGGCATTGGTGCGGGCCTGACCGAGGGCGGCGGTATCCTGTCGCGGCCCAAGGAGCACTGGTTCCTGCTGTGGATTCCGCTGGCACTGGTCGCGGGGCTGAACATCGCCCGCCGGGGCGGCAGGCTGGTGGCGGCCAACCGCGCTCGCTTGAGCGAGGCGCAGGCCAGGCAGCTGCATGAGGGTGCCCGCATCATCGAAGAGGACGGGCTTGGGCCCAAGGTCCTGCTCCTGCAAGATGGCAGCTTCCTGAAGTTGTTCCGCCCGCGCGCCTGGTACACCGCCGGCGCCTTCTACCCCTACGCGCGCCGCTTTGCCAGAAACAGCCAGCAACTGGCACTCGAAGGCATTCCCACGCCCCCCGTCGTGGAACTGCTGAACTACGCCGATGGCACCCAGGGTGTGCGCTACATCCCCCTGGCAGGCCAGACCGTGCGCCAGGCCCTGCAGGCCTGTCCCTCGCTGGCAGCACGCAAGGCCCTGGTGCAGCGGCTGGGGCGCTTCATGGGTCAGTTGCACCAGCAAGGCGTCTACTTCCGGTCCTTGCACCTGGGCAACGTACTGCTGATGGACAACGGCCAATTTGGCCTGATCGACCTTGCCGACATGCGCCTGCTGCCTTCGCCACTGTCGGCAGACCTGCGCCAGCGCAACCTGCGCCACATGCAGCGCTACGCCGAAGACAAGCAGTGGCTGTTCGAGGAAAACGTCCAGGCCCTGCTGGAGGGCTACAGTGCAGCGGCCAGCCAGACCATGAGCCACGCCCTACGCCAGAAGCTCGAACTGGCCCCTGGAGCGGATCGCTGACATGGGCTACCTCGCGCCGCTGCTCAGTTTCCTGGTGTTCGGCCTGGCCCTGTTGCTGGCAGGGCTGCTGCTGCGCAGCCCTTGGGTGGCGCGCCATCTGGAGCCGGTGGCGGGGCGCTGGGCCACCCTCGATGGCTTGAGGGGCTACCTGGCACTGGGGGTCTTCATCCACCATGCCGCCATTGCCTGGCATTACCAGCACACTGGCCAGATCAACATGCCACCGGAGCGCTTCTTTGCCCAGATCGGGCAAGCGAGCGTCGCCCAGTTCTTCATGATCACCGGGTTTCTGTTCTGGAGCAGGCTGGTTCGCCAGGGCCGCGCCTTCGATTGGCGGGCCTTTGCCATTTCCCGGGTCATGCGCCTGTACCCCCTGTATTTCGGCCTGCTGGCTGCGGTGCTTGTGACGGTGTTCTATCTGCAAGGCTGGGAGCTGCTGGATACGCCGACCGCCCTGGCACAACAGCTTTCAGCCTGGCTGCTGTTCCACCGTCCCGACATCAACCAGTTGGCCGGCACCGGCAACCTGATCTCGAACGTGACCTGGACCCTGAACTACGAAATCTACTTCTACCTGGCCTTGCCGTTGCTGGGCCTGATGTTCGTCTACCGCGGTACGCTCTTGAGGGCCATTGCCTGCGTGGTCGCCCTGTACCTGCTGGCAAAGCTCGTGGGCTGGGAACATGCGCTGAAGAAGAAATACCTGATGAGCTTTGCAGGCGGCATTGCGGCGGTGTACTGGATACGCAGCCCGAGGCTGGTGCAATGGGCCAAGGGCAGGTACGGCACCTGGATGGCCATCGGCTTGCTGGTGCTGGTGATGACAGTGCTGCACAAGACCTTCGCGGTATTCCCGCTGCTGCTGCTGAGCCTCGTGTTCTGCATCATCGTCTCGGGCAACGACCTGCTGGGCGCCCTGGCCCTGCGCAGTGCCCGCTGGCTGGGTGAAATCAGTTACAGCCTCTACCTGCTCCATGGGCTGGTGCTGTGGTGGCTCGCCTATCGCCTCTACCCCTCTTACGGGTTCACCTACGACGACCACGGGGCATTCATGGCCGTGATCGCCATCGCCTGCACCGTCCTGGTGGTCTTGAGCAGCGCCACGTTCCTCATACTGGAAAAGCCGGGGATCGCCCTGGGCAAGCGCCTGGCTCAGCGCCGGCAGACCAAGCCTGACAACCTGAAGTCAGGTTCGACCCGCCAGGCCTGAGGCGCGCTGCTCGGCATAGGCGAGAAACGCCTGGATATCATCGCTGCACAGCTTGCCCGCCACGTGGGCAATCTCGGCAGGTGGCCAGTCCCACCAGGCGCTGGCCAGCAGTTGCACGCGTACCGCTTCCGGGAATCGCCAGCGCACGACGCTGGCCGGGTTGCCGCCGACCACCGCGTAAGCGGGTACATCCCGCGTCACCACGGCCCCAGCGGCCACGATGGCGCCGCTGCCAATGTTCACCCCCGACAGGATCGTGCAGTTGGAGCACAGCCACACGTCGTTGCCGATGGTCACATCCCCGCGGCTGAAGGCATAGCCCTCTATGACCGATGCCTCGGGCAGCATGGCCGGGAATGGGTAAGTGGTGACCCAGTCGGCCCGATGATGCCCGCCAAGGAAAATCTGCACGCCTTCGGCAATCGAGCAATAGGCGCCGATGCGCAGCGTCGTGCCCTCTTGCCAGTCATGCACCTCGGGCACGCCATAGCTGCCCACGCCGAAAGCGTACTGGGGGTAACGCGCGGCAAATCGCGCCTGCCCGCGCTCGATGGCCGGCAGCTTGCGAATCGCCCGCTTGGCCCGTTTTTCCCGGTAGCGCGATAGCCAGCCCATGGCCCTTCAGCCCTTTTCCAAGGGCGAGAAGAACAACCGCCCCAGCCCGCGCCAGGTCTTGCGCGTATAGGCGCGCAGTGGAATCTGCGCCAGCAGTTCGCGGGCCAGCTTGCGGTCACGGTTGGCCACCTTGAGGAACATCGAGTTCAGCGCCTTGAACTTGACCTGCTCGTAGGCCGGGTGATCCTTGAACTTGGCATAGGTACGCAGGATGTTGTCGATCATGAATCGGTGGTTCTTGTACGAGTTGCTGGCATGTTTGCGGTAGCGCGCCATGACCACGCTCAGGCCATCGATGAAGTACCCGGCATGGGTCACCTTCAGTTCGATCAGCAGGTCTTCCAGGCGGATATCCGGGTCGAAACCGCCCACCTTCTCCAGCGCCTCGCGGCGGATCAGCAGCGTGGGCGCAGGTGGGTAGGGTTTGCGCTCCAGGAACATGTCCTCGAAGTCCAGGCGCCTGAACGGAACCTCGCGGCGCTGCCGCGCTTCGGGGAACAGCTCACCCTGGGAATCGATGAGTTCGATGTTGCCAGCGCAGATACCCACTTCGGGCTTGTCGGCCATGTACTGGACCTGGATCGCGATGCGATCCGGCATCATGATGTCGTCGGACCCGAACGGCGCGATCAGCGTGCCCCTGGCCCGCGCAATGGCCTCGTTGAGCGTGTGGGTCAGGCCTTTGTTGCGCTGCACGCGAAAATCGAAGCCATGTTGCGCCTGCAGGCGCTCGATACGCTCGACGCTGTCATCGGTCGAGCCGTCGTCCACCACCAGCAGCTCGATGTGCGGGTAGGTCTGGTTCAGTACGCTGAGAATGCTCTGCTCGATGTAAGGGCCATGGTTGTACGATGCGATGATCACCGTGACCAGGGTTGGGTCCGCACTCATTTCGGCTCCTTGGCAGCCAAGCCCGACTCGATCAGCGCCAGGTATTGCTCACGGAACACGTCGATGTCGTGGTGTTGATTGAGGTAGTGGTAGGCCTGCTCGCCCTTGGCATGCAACGCCGCGTCATCCAGCGCCAGGTAGCGGTCCAGGGCCGTGGTCAGGCTGTCAACGTCCGCGGGCTTGACCACCTCGCCGCCCGCGCCGGTAATCAGCGGCAACATGGCCGGCACGTCGCTGGCGATGACCGGCAAGCGCCCGCTCATGCCTTCGAGCAGGGCAAGGCCAAGGCCTTCGGCCAGCGATGGCATGGCCCAGATGTCGAAGGCACGGACGTAGCGCAGGGCGTTGTCACGAAAGCCCAGCAGGTGCGCCCTGCCCGTCAGCCCCAGGCGATCGATCTCAGCCTGCAGGCGCGCCTGCTCACGACCAGCACCGATGATCGCCAGCTGCGCGGTGGGGTACTTGTCCTTCAGGGCGGCAAACGCCTGGATCAGGTAGGTATGGCCTTTGACCGGCACCAGGCGGCCCAGCGCCCCGACCATGCGAACGTTCTGGGCCAGGCCAAGTTGCGTACGGGCCTCGGCCTTGTCCAGCTGCAACGCCTGGGCCTGATCCGTGTCGATGGCGTTGGTGATGGCGTGGGTGTTGGCATCGGTGAAACCGCAGCTGCAATCCAGCAGGTACTGCTTGACTGCCGGCGACACGCCTACGAACTGCCAATGCCCGTCGATCAGGCGCTGGGTCTGACGACGGCGGTAGGCGCGGTCGTACTCGCCGAAGCCATGGGAAATGCCGATGCACAACGGGATCTTCAACCAGCGGTTGAGCTGCAACAGCATGTTCACAGGCTTGAAGCGGTTGCAGATCACCACGTCGAAGCGTTCGCGCCGGCAATACCGGTAGAGCTGCCACAAGGCCTTGAGACGCATGCCCTTGAGCGCACTGTCGCTGAAGTCGAAGTACACCGAATGGTCGGCGCGGCTGACCGGTTGGCCAGGCGCAGGCCGGCCCTTGAGAAAGGCCATGGTCGTTTCGAAGCGATCCGCTGGCAGCGCCTTGAAGATCTGCTCGGCCAGGTCGGCGAAATCGTGCTGCTTGATGTTGTAGTCCGGTTGCAGTTGCAGGACTTTGAAACGCTTCATACGTTTTCCCGATGTACACCCTGGTGGCGGTCCGTCAGAACCCAGAACAGCTCGTGGCGACGCACGGCCTTGCGGAAAAATTCGTTCTCGCCGTAAGGCGAACTGCGCCGGCCTGCCAGCCAGCGCTGGATCACCCGTCGCACTCGGCGCTTGAAGGGCGGGCGGGGCTGAAGGTCGTGCATCATGCCCAGAGCCATGGCCTTGTCCAGTTGCAGAGGACGGTCCAGCACCAAGGTGCACGGCTGCCCGACCGACAACGCGTGGGTGACCGGCGGCAAGGCCACGCCTGCACCGCTGTCGCCCATGGGCCAGCGGTCGTTGTCGTGCAGGTGATTGGCATAGCCCAGCAGGATCTCGGGTTGCCACGGCAGGCCCTGCAACGCTTCCTGCAGGGCTTGCTGGGCAGCCACGTGGTCAGGATGCGGATCGAGCACCGGGTGCGGCATCACGATCACTTCCGGACGCGCCTGTTGTATCAACGCGCGCACGTCGGCCAGCAGGTTGTGCCAAGTCGGGACGCCGTCGTCGCCGGGCAGAGGCAACGCGTTGAGGGTACGGAAGGGGCGCGTGTCGGCCATGTCCGCTTCACGCGAGCCGAAGGGGGTCGTCGGTGCCTGCCGCATGGCCGGCAATTGCAGGCAGAAATAGCCCAACTGCACGCAGCGCGCTTGCGCAACGCCTGCCCAGCGAGGCACCGCGATACTGTCCCAGGCCCGCAAGCGCCCCTTGAGCCGCGCAGCCTCGACAGATGACAGGCCCATGGCCTGGTAGTGCTCGGCCTCGATTTCGCCAGCGGTCAGGGTCACGATCCAGGCTTCGTCTGCCTGGCTGTACAGGCCGTAGGCGGCAAGTTCGGCATCATCGGCATGGGGCGCGATGACCATCACCCGCTTACGACGCAGGTCTGGCTGCTGGAACATCCACAGGCGCGGCTGGCCCACCAGCCGGCAGAAGCGCCCGCGCAAGGTGATCTGGCCCTGACGCAGCGCCGTGTCGAGCCCAGTCAGGTTGAGGTAGCGCTTGCCGCGAACACCGCGCTCGAACACCTGCAGGTCTTCGCCACCTGCGCCTTCGATGGACACGCCGGGGTCAAGAAACCTGCCCAGCAGGGCGCAACGCAGCTCAACCTGCAGCACCCACGTGGCGCCTTCTGCGACGGGCAATGCAGGTAGCTGCAAGCGGCCGTCCTTCAAGCTTACGCCCGCCACTTCATCGGCCTCATCGAAGGCGTAGGTGTAGTCGTCGGCCGGGGTGTAGAACAGGTGATCGGCCAGCCACGCCTCGTGGGCCACCCACAGCAGCGGCAGCAGCAACAACGGCAGCCACCAGGTGACCAAACCCAGCGCAATCAACGCCGCCAGGGCCACCAGGAGCGCGAGGCGCTTGTTGCGCCGGTGGCGCTTTAGCAACTGCTGCTTGCGGCTCACGCCTGGTACACCGGCACGGGGTGGCACCAGCGGTCCTTGTACTCGCGGTCGGCACGGCCGAACGAGAACCGCAATGGCTTGTTGCGCGCGCGGGCGTCTTCCCAGGCGGCCTGGGTGTTGAGGAAACTCAACACGCTGCCGGGGCTGAACGCCTTGGTCTCGGGGTCGACGCCGCCATTGACGTATTCGACGCTGATCCACTCAGGCGCCTCGACGCGGTACACCAGCTGGATGGCGATAGGCTTGTTTTCGAGCAGCAGGACCGAGCCGATCAGCAGGTCCCGCAGCCGCGCGATCACGTCGCCCATGCGCTCGGCGCCGGTGGCTGCGAACCCCCAGCGACGCTGGAAAAGGTCGCAATACATGGCGGCGATGGTAGCGGCATCGAAGTCGCTGATCGGCCGCACCACGCCACCGGCTTCTTCCAGTAACCGCAGCTCACGGCGCTGGTTGTAACGGAATTTCTTCGACAGGTCTTCGGGCGCACGGGCCATCGCCAGCTGTTCTTTCTGCGCCTTGAGACCAACAAAGCGGCCCTGGTTCAGCTCGGACAGGTAGCGTGCGCCATGGCGCAGCGGCGCAGCGGCGTCGGCCGCCGCCGGCAGGATGATTTCGGCATTGCCCAGGTCAAACAACGCCTTCTTGCCGCTGCGCTTGAGCACGTCCTTGGACAGCGCCAGGTGGCGCCCCCAGGTGGGAATGGCTGCCTTGAGCTCCCCGCCCTGATGCCAGGCCAGGTAACGCACGGGGATCTGCGCCAGGTCCGCCAACTGCGAGACCACCAGGGGATGAGTGGCGACACTGCCGCCGAAACGCGCCCAGGCCTGGGCATAGGTTTGCGCGTCGATGACTTGCCAGCCACGCTCGCGCAGGGCTTTTACATGATTGAACATCAGGCCCCCACCAACGCGCGAACCTGGGGCAGTTGCCAGAAGGTATCGCGCACCGCCTGGTCCGAGAAACGCTCGCGCAGGCGTTCGAGCATATGCTCGGCGCACGCCTGGCGTTGCGAGTCGTCCAGCGCAGCCATGCGTTCGAGGCCTTGCGCCAGCTGGCTGGCCTCGCCCAGTGGGAACAGCATGCCGACACCCTCGACCACTTCCCGCGCGCCGCCACAGGCCGTGGCCAGCACCGGGACGCCAGCGACCATGGCTTCGAGCAGGACCATGCCGAAAGGCTCATGGTCGGAACTCAAGGCGAACACGTCGAAGGCCTGGAAATAACGACGCGCATCGGGCACCTGCCCCAGGAAGTCGACCTGATCGGCAACGCCCAGCTCGCGGGCCAGGGCCTTCAGTTTGGGTTCCAGGCGGCCCTTGCCCAGGATGGCCAGGCGCGCACCACCCGGCAAGGCCGGCAATGCCTGGGCAAAGCCGCGCAGCAAGGTGGCCTGGTCCTTGTCCGGGTGCAACCGACCGACGTTGCCCACCACCCAGGCCTGCGCATCCAGCCCCAACGCTTCGCGTGCCTCGGCACGCGGTACCAGGGCAGCTTGCAGGGCCGCGATGTCGATGCGGTTGTACAGCGTCTGGATGCGCTCGGCGGGCCACTGCGCCAGGCAGCGGCGCATGTCGTCGCGCACTGCGTCGGATACACCCAGCAGGCTCAAGCGCTTGCTGAACAGGTTGGCGAACAGGCGCCGGCCTTTGCGCTCATAGTCGCCAAAGGCATGGTGCACGCCTATCACCGGTAACCGGGTACCGAGCAAGGCGACGTAGATCGGCTTGAAGCGGTGAGCTATGCAGAACGCGAAGTTGCGCTGGGCCGCGACCTTGCGCAACGCCCGAATCGCGCCAAGCTTCAGGCCACGGACCGCCTTGGAGCTGAACTCCAGAAACAGCACTTCATCCGACGCACAGCCGGCCGCCACCTGCGGGTCGGCTGCGCCGGTCAGGAACACGGTCGTAACCTTGTAGCCGCTGCCCTCGAACAGGCTGGCGTATTGACGGGCACAATCCAGGAAAGGCCCGTCATAGCCATGGCAGAACTGCAGGATGCGCGGTTCAGAGCGGCTGTTCATAGGCGGCAGCGCCGTCCTTGACGACAAGGATGTCTTCCATGATCAGGTACTGCAGATCCGAGCCGAAGAACATGTTCAGGGCATCGGTCGGCGAGCAGATCATCGGCTCGCCCCGGCGATTGAGCGAGGTATTCAGCGAGACGCCATTGCCGGTCAGGTCTTCGAGCGCCTTCATCATGTCGTAGTAGCGCGGGTTGTATTCGCGCTTGAGCACTTGGGCACGGGAGGTGCCGTCCTCATGGACCACTTCTGGCACGCGGGTTTTCCACTCTTCAGCCACTTCGAAGGTGAAGGTCATGAATGGCGCCGGATGGTCGACCTTGATCATTTGCGGGGCGACCGTATCGAGCATGGACGGGCAGAAGGGTCTCCAGCGCTCACGGAACTTGATCTGCTCGTTGATGCGGTTGGCAACGCCCGGCACGCTCGGGCAGCCAATGATCGAGCGACCACCCAGGGCACGCGGGCCGAACTCCATGCGGCCCTGGAACCAGGCCACCGGGTTGCCATCGACCATGATCTTGGCGATGCGCTGCGGCATGTCGTCGAGCTTGCGCCATTTCGGGGCGTTGGGATGACGAGCACAGGCCGCGATCACATCTTCGTTGGAGTAGGACGGGCCAAGGTAGACGTGCTCCATCTTCTCGACCGGCACGCCGCGGGCGTGGGACACGTAGGCTGCCGCGCCCACTGCCGTACCGGCGTCACCGGAGGCCGGCTGCACGAACAGCTCCTTCACATCGGAACGGGCAATGATCTTCTGGTTGAGTTTCACGTTCAGCGCACAACCGCCGGCGAACGCCAGCTTGCCGGTTTCGCGCAGGGTATCGCCCAGGTAGTGGTCGATCATCTGCAGGGCGATCTTCTCGAACAGCGCCTGCATGCTGGCTGCGTAATGGATGTACGGCTCGTCGGCGATGTCGCCTTCGCGCTTGGGCCCCAGCCACTCGATCAGCTTGGGCGAGAAGTAGAAGCCCTTGCCTTTTTCCTTGTAGCGACGCAAGCCGATGACGTTGGCGTAATCGGTGTTGATCACCAACTCGCCGTTTTCGAAACTGGCCAGGCGCGAGAAGTCATATTTGCTGGCATCGCCGTACGGCGCCATGCCCATGACCTTGAACTCACCGTCGAGCATTTCGAAACCGAGGAATTCGGTAATAGCGCCGTACAGGCCACCCAGGGAATCCGGATCGAAGAACTCCTTGATCTTGTGGATCTTGCCGTTCTCGCCGTAGCCGAAGAAGGTGGTGGCGTACTCGCCTTTGCCGTCGATGCCCAGGATCGCGGTCTTTTCCTTGAAGCCCGAGCAGTGGTAGGCGCTGGAGGCATGAGCCAAGTGATGTTCCACGGGCTCGATCTTGACCTTTTTCGGGTCGAAGCCCAGCTGCTCCAGACACCAGACGATCTTCTTGCGGTAGCGCTTGTAGCGGCGGTTGCCCATCAGGATCGCGTCGAGGGCGCGGTCCGGTGCGTACCAGTAGCGCTTGGCGTAGTGCCAGCGCGCCTTGCCGAACAGGCTGATGGGCGCGAACGGGATGGCAATGACATCGACGTCGGCGGGCTTGATGCCGGCTTGTTCCAGGCAGAACTTCGCCGATTCGTAGGGCATGCGGTTTTTCGCATGCTTGTCGCGCACGAAACGCTCTTCTTCGGCGGCGGCAATCAGCTTGCCGTCGATGTACAGGGCCGCGGAAGGGTCATGGCTGAGGGCGCCGGACAGGCCAAGAATCGTCAATGCCAAGGGATAGGCCTCTTCATTCGGTAGAGATGCGCCAGCGGCCCGGTGGGCGGGTGGCGGCTAAAAGGCGGGATTATAACGCAAAGCGCAGCGTACGCATGCCTCTGCAAAGGCTACGCCTTCGGCCACGGCACAAACTCCACAAGCACGGCAACCGCGCAACTTGTCCATCACGCGGTCACTGTGGGAGCGCCCTAGCGCCGCGATGGGCCGCAAAGCGGCCCCTGCACTACGCGCTGCGAAGCTGAAACCCTGCGGCCACTTTGCGGCCCATCGCTGACTAGGCCGCTCCACGCTCTGTGGGGCTACTCACTCAGGCGTCACGCGGCCTGTGTGGAGCAGCCTCGCCGGGGCGGCCTTATTCGGCGATCAGCCAGTCCATGCGATAGCTGCCTTCGGTCTGCGCCAACTCCCGGGCGAGCCAGGGCAGCAGCTCCTTGAGTTCATCTTCCAGCCCCCAAGGCGGGTTGGCGATGGCAAGCCCAGATCCATTGAGGCCTTGCGGGCTGTCCTGGTGATGCACATACAGCTCGACGCGCAGCAGCTTGGGCGCCCCAGTGCTGGTAAGGTCCTGGTAGAAACGGGTCAGCGAGCGCTGGTCCTTGATGGGGTACCAGATGGCCGCCACCGTCTGGCGCATCCGACCAATGGCTTCCTTCATCGCGGCTGTGCAACGCTTGAGTTCATCGGCCTGCTCGAACGGCGGATCGATGAGCATGACCGCGCGTTTTTCCTGCACGGGCAACAAGGCGCGCGGCACGTGCCAGCCCTCGCCCAGGTGCACGAACACGCGCGGATCCTTCTTCATGTTTTCCTTGAGCAGCGGCCCGTCCTCCGGGTGCTTCTCGTTGAGCAAGGCGCGATCCTGCTGACGCATCAGGCGACGCGCCAATTCAGGTGAACCTGGGTAGTAGCGCAGCTCGCCGTCTGCGTTCAGACGCTTGATGACGCGCAGGTAATCGGCGGTCATGGCCGGCAGGTCGTCACGGTTCCACAGCCGCGCGACCCCCTCGAGGTACTCACCGGTCCGGCTCGCCTGGTCACCCTTGAGGTCGTACAGCCCCAGCCCGGCATGGGTGTCGAGGTAGGCGAACGGTTGCTCCTTGCGCGACATCAGGGCGATGAGGCGGGTCAGCACGATATGTTTGAGAACGTCGGCATGGTTGCCGGCATGGAAGGCGTGACGATAGTTCATGGCAACTCCTGCGCAGAGCGCAAGTTTACCCTGCCTGGCAAACGACGTCAGGCCTGACGGTCGTCAGAAAACAACGAACCCGCTACCGCAGTGCAGCACGAACCCTTGAAGGCCGTGCGGACACTGCAGGAGCGGGCCCGTCTTTCAGCTAGCAGCGCGCCTTGGCGCTGTCACTTGTCAGCGTGATACGCCGCATCAGCCGTCTCGAAGCGGCTCACCATCGCCTGCGAAGGACGGCCCAGCTTGCTCACCAGGACGATGGCGATGCTGGCGA
The DNA here is from genome assembly GCF_002425525.1 of Pseudomonas sp. UBA5568. NCBI lineage: Bacteria > Pseudomonadati > Pseudomonadota > Gammaproteobacteria > Pseudomonadales > Pseudomonadaceae > Pseudomonas > Pseudomonas sp. UBA5568. The sequence goes on from NZ_DIMK01000024.1 coordinate 49,555, forward strand.
ACAGGAAGCCAGGGATGATCTCGTACAGCCCCATGGTGTCGAAGCTTTTCCACAGGATCACGGTCAGGGCACCCACCACGATACCGGCCAGCGCGCCATTGCGCGTCATGCCCTTCCACAGCACCGAGATCAGCACGACAGGGCCGAACGCAGCACCGAAGCCCGCCCAGGCGTAGGCCACCAGGCCCAGCACGCGGTTTTCAGGGTTGGCAGCCATGGCGATGGCGATCAGGGCCACGGCCAGTACCATCAGACGACCGACCCACACCAACTCTCGCTGGGAGGCATTCTTGCGCAGGAAGGCCTTGTAGAAGTCTTCGGTCAGCGCACTCGAGCACACCAGCAGCTGGCAGCTCAGGGTACTCATCACCGCCGCCAGGATGGCCGACAGCAGGACACCGGCGACCCACGGGTTGAACAGGATCTTCGCCAGCTCGATGAACACGCGCTCGTGGTTTTCGTTCACCGGCCCGGCCACCTCAGGGTGGGCCGAGAAATAGGCGATGCCGAAGAACCCAACGGCGCAGGTACCGGCCAGGCACAGGATCATCCAGGTCATGGAAATACGGCGCGCCTTGGCGATGGACTTCACCGAATCGGCCGCCATGAAGCGCGCCAGGATATGTGGCTGACCGAAGTAGCCCAGCCCCCAGCCCATCAGCGAAATGATCCCGATGAAGCTGGCGCCCTTGAGCATGTCGAAGTGGGCCGGGTTGACGGCCTCGATCGCGGCGAAGGTCTGGTCTAAGCCGCCGGTGGAGATCAGCACGATCACCGGGGTCAGGATCAGCGCGAAGATCATCAGCGACGCCTGGACCGTGTCGGTCCAGCTCACGGCCAGGAAGCCTCCGACGAAGGTGTAGATGATGGTGGCGGCTGCCCCTGCCCACAGCGCTGTCTCATAAGACATGCCGAAGGTGCTCTCGAACAGGCGAGCACCGGCCACGATGCCAGAGGCGCAATAAATGGTGAAGAACACCAGGATGACGATGGCCGAGATGATCCGCAGCAGGCCGCTCTTGTCCTCGAAACGGCTGGAGAAGTAGTCCGGCAGGGTGAGCGCATCGCCGTTGTGCTCGGTCTGCACGCGCAGGCGCCCGGCGACGAACAGCCAGTTCAGGTAGGCGCCGACGGTAAGGCCGATGGCAATCCAGACTTCTGACAGACCCGCGAAGTAGATGGCGCCGGGCAGGCCCATCAGCAGCCAGCCACTCATGTCGGATGCACCGGCCGACAACGCGGTGACCACGCTGCCGAGGCTACGGCCGCCGAGAATATAGTCGGAAAGGTTCTTGGTGGCGCGGTAGGCAGCGAAGCCGATCAGCACCATTGCTGCGATGTAGACCACGAATGTGATCGTTAAGGGATTACCCATGTGTTGGCCCTGGCGTTTGTTGTTATCTCATGCGCACCCACATCGTTGGTGGTTGCACCCAGGCGGCAGATGCTATTCAACAACGTAAATCCGGTGCAACCATTTTTCACTGTGAAGTTGCACCCAAGTATGCATTTTCAGACAAAGCCTCGTTTTTGCTCCCTAATGGGGCAGATGATGCTCTTTTTTAGAACAAATCCTTCCTCGCCTGACGCTTTGACCCTCACTGAAAACGACAGCCTGACGAGTTGCACCTTATTCGCGACATTTTAGGGTTGCACCTGGTTGCACCCGCGTTTTCCTGAAGATAATCTTGTCGCCAGCTTAAGCCACACTCGTGGCAATAATGAGGATAAGAAATGGCGACGACCACCCTTGGGGTCAAACTCGACGACCCTACCCGTGAACGACTCAAGGCCGCTGCGCTGTCCGTGGACCGCACGCCGCACTGGTTGATCAAGCAAGCGATCTTCAGCTACCTGGAGAAGCTCGAGGGTGGCGCGACCCTGACCGAAATCAATGGCCAGACCCTCGGCCTGAACGATGAAGCCGGCGACGTGCAGCCCGAGCAGGGTCACCAGAGCTTCATGGAGTTCGCCGAAAGCATCCTGCCGCAGTCGGTGCTGCGCTCGGCCATTACCGCCGCCTACCGTCGGCCCGAGCAGGAGATGGTGCCGATGCTGCTGGAGCAGGCGCGCCTGAGCGCTCCGCTTGCCGACGCGGCCAACAAGATGGCTGCCGGCATCGCCGAGAAGCTGCGCAACCAGAAGAGCACCGGGGGCCGGGCCGGCATCGTTCAAGGCCTGCTGCAGGAATTCTCGTTGTCGTCGCAGGAAGGCGTGGCGCTGATGTGCCTGGCCGAAGCGCTGCTGCGCATTCCCGACAAAGGCACCCGCGACGCCCTGATCCGCGACAAGATCAGCACCGGCAACTGGCAGCCGCACCTGGGCAACAGCCCGTCGCTGTTCGTCAATGCCGCCACCTGGGGCCTGTTGCTAACGGGCAGGCTGGTAAGCACCCACAACGAATCGGGCCTGACCTCCTCGCTGACCCGCATCATCGGCAAGAGCGGCGAGCCGATGATCCGCAAGGGCGTGGACATGGCCATGCGCCTGATGGGCGAGCAGTTCGTCACGGGCGAAACCATTGCCGAAGCACTGGCCAACGCCACGCGTTTCGAGTCCAAGGGCTTCCGTTATTCCTATGACATGCTCGGTGAAGCGGCACTCACCGAGCACGATGCCCAGAAGTACCTGGCATCCTATGAGCAAGCCATCCACTCGATCGGCAAGGCATCCAACGGCCGCGGCATCTATGAAGGCCCGGGCATCTCGATCAAGCTCTCGGCCCTGCACCCACGCTACAGCCGTGCCCAGTACGAGCGGGTGATGGAAGAGCTGTACCCGCGCCTGCTGTCGCTGACCCTGCTGGCCAAGCAATACGACATCGGCCTGAACATCGATGCCGAGGAAGCCGACCGCCTTGAGCTGTCCCTCGACCTGCTCGAGCGCCTGTGCTTCGAGCCCGCACTGGCCGGCTGGAACGGTATCGGTTTCGTCATCCAGGCGTACCAGAAGCGCTGCCCGTATGTGATCGACTACGTGATCGACCTGGCCAAGCGCAGCCGCCACCGCCTGATGATCCGCCTGGTAAAAGGCGCCTACTGGGACAGCGAGATCAAGCGTGCCCAAGTCGAAGGCCTGGAGGGCTACCCGGTCTACACGCGCAAGGTCTACACCGACGTGTCCTACGTCGCCTGCGCCCGCAAGCTGCTGGCCGTACCCGAGGCCATCTACCCGCAGTTCGCCACGCACAACGCCCATACCCTGTCGGCCATCTACCAGATCGCCGGGCAGAACTACTACCCCGGCCAGTACGAGTTCCAGTGCCTGCACGGCATGGGTGAGCCGCTGTACGAACAGGTGGTCGGCAAGATCGCCGATGGCAAGCTGAACCGCCCTTGCCGCGTATATGCACCGGTCGGCACCCATGAAACCCTGCTGGCCTACCTGGTTCGTCGCCTGCTGGAAAACGGCGCGAACACCTCGTTCGTCAACCGCATCGCCGACCAATCCATTTCCATCCAGGAACTGGTCGCCGACCCGGTCACCAGCATCGAGCGCATGGGTACCCAGGAAGGCCGCATCGGCTTGCCACACCCCCGCATTCCACTGCCGCGTGACCTGTACGGCACCGAGCGGGCCAACTCCGCCGGCATCGACATGGCCAACGAGCACCGTCTGGCTTCGCTGTCCTGCGCCATGCTGGCCACCGCCAACAACGACTGGAAAGCCGGCCCGCTGCTGGCCTGCACCGCCAGTGACAGTGCGGCAACGCCGGTTCTGAACCCTGCCGATCACCGCGATGTGGTCGGCCACGTTCAGGAAGCGACCGTTGCAGACGTCGACAATGCCATCCAGTGCGCACTCAACGCAGCGCCCATCTGGCAGGCCACCCCGCCAGCCGAGCGCGCCGCCATCCTGGAACGCACGGCCGACCTGATGGAAGCCGAAATCCAGCCCCTGATGGGTCTGTTGATCCGCGAAGCCGGCAAGACCTTCGCCAACGCCATCGCCGAAGTGCGCGAAGCCGTCGACTTCCTGCGCTACTACGCCGTCCAGGCGCGCAACGACCTGAGCAACGATGCCCACCGCCCATTGGGCCCTGTGGTGTGCATCAGCCCTTGGAACTTCCCGCTGGCGATCTTCACCGGCCAGGTAGCCGCAGCCTTGGCCGCCGGCAACCCGGTACTGGCCAAGCCTGCCGAGCAAACCCCGCTGATCGCCGCCCAGGCGGTGCGCCTGCTGCTCGAAGCCGGCATTCCGGAAGGTGTCCTGCAACTGCTGCCGGGCCGCGGCGAAACCGTCGGTGCTGGGCTGGTGGGTGACGAGCGCGTCAAAGGCGTGATGTTCACAGGTTCCACCGAAGTGGCGCGCCTGTTGCAACGCAACGTGGCGGGTCGCCTGGATAACCAGGGTCGCCCAGTGCCACTGATCGCCGAAACCGGCGGCCAGAACGCGATGATCGTCGACTCCTCGGCCCTGACCGAGCAGGTGGTGATCGATGTCGTGTCCTCGGCCTTCGACAGTGCCGGCCAGCGTTGCTCCGCCCTGCGCGTACTGTGCCTGCAGGAAGACTCCGCCGACCGCGTGATCGAGATGCTCAAGGGCGCCATGGCCGAAAGCCGGCTCGGTTGCCCGGACCGGCTGGCCGTGGACATCGGCCCGGTGATCGACGCTGAAGCCAAGGCTGGCATCGAGAAGCACATCCAGGGCATGCGCGAGAAAGGCCGCTCGGTCTATCAGGTGGCGATTGCCGACAGTGCCGAGATCAAGCGTGGCACCTTCGTGATGCCAACCCTGATCGAACTGGACAGCCTCGACGAGCTCAAGCGCGAGATCTTCGGTCCCGTCCTGCACGTGGTGCGCTACAACCGCCGCAACCTGGACCAGTTGATCGAGCAGATCAACAATTCGGGGTACGGTCTGACCCTGGGCGTGCACACGCGTATCGACGAAACCATCGCCAAGGTGGTCGAGTCGGCCCATGCCGGCAACATGTACGTCAACCGCAACATCGTCGGCGCCGTCGTAGGTGTACAGCCGTTCGGTGGCGAAGGCCTGTCGGGCACTGGCCCGAAAGCCGGCGGTCCGCTGTACCTGTACCGCCTGCTGTCGACCCGCCCGGCGGACGCCATCGGCAGCCACTTCCAGCACCAGGACGGCGAAGCCAAGCCAGATCGCGCACTGCACGAGCAGTTGGTCAAGCCGCTCCACGCGCTGAAGGCGTGGGCCGAGAGCAATCAGCTGTCCGACCTTGCCGTGCTGTGCAGCCAGTTCGCCAGCCAGTCGCAGAGCGGTATCGCCCGTCTGCTGCCAGGCCCGACCGGCGAGCGCAACACCTACACCATCCTGCCGCGCGAACACGTGCTGTGCCTGGCTGACAACGAAGCCGACCTGCTGGCGCAGTTCGCTGCGGTGCTCGCGGTAGGCAGCTCGGCGGTGTGGGCCGACGGCGAACCGGGCAAGGCCCTGCGCGCCCGACTGCCCCGTGACTTGCAGGCCAAGGTGAAGCTGGTACCCGACTGGAACAAGGACGAAGTGGCGTTCGATGCCGTGATCCATCACGGCGATTCGGACCAGCTGCGCAGCGTCTGCCAGCAGGTGGCCAAGCGTGCCGGTGCCATCGTCGGGGTACACGGCTTGTCCAGCGGCGATCATCAGATTGCACTGGAGCGCTTGGTCATCGAGCGTGCGGTGAGTGTGAACACTGCGGCGGCTGGGGGTAACGCCAGCTTGATGACCATCGGCTAACGCTGAAGGTCGAAGAAAAGGGAGAGCTCGGGCTCTCCCTTTTTTATGGTCGCCATCTTGCCGCAGTGACAACCTGGCTAAGCAGCGGCGCCCGTCCAATAGCGGTGGTGTGACCCGTGGTATCGCAAGTGGCTTGCGGCACCACGGGCTTTACTTTTCTCACGCCATATCACCCAGACCTATTAACCTGTCCTCGCCATCCAACCCGCTTCTACACTCGCAGCATTGTGCCCCAGGACCGCCGTCATGCCCGAGACCTTGCTTAGCACCCGAAACCTGGCATTCGAACTCTATGAAGTCCTCGACGCCGAAAGCCTCATACAGCGCCCTCGCTTTGCCGAGCACAGCCGTGAAACCTTCGACGCTGCGCTGACCACTGCGCGCACCATCGCCGAAAAATACTTCGCGCCCCACAACCGCAAAGCTGACGAAAACGAGCCGCGCTATGTAGACGGCCGCGCTGAGCTGATCCCAGAGGTCAAGCCTGCCGTCGATGCCTTTCTTGAAGCCGGGTTCCTCAACGCCAACCGCGACTTCGAGGTCGGAGGCATGCAGTTGCCCAGCCTGGTGTCACAAGCCTGCTTTGCGCATTTCCAGGCTGCGAACGCCGGCACCACCGCCTACCCGTTCCTGACCATGGGCGCGGCCAACCTGATCGAGAGCTTCGGAAGCGAAGAACAAAAGCGCCTGTACCTGCAGCCGATGATCGAGGGCCGCTACTTCGGCACCATGGCGCTGACCGAACCCCACGCAGGGTCTTCGCTGGCCGATATCCGCACCCGCGCAGAACCTGCCGGTGACGGCAGCTACCGGCTCAGGGGCAACAAGATTTTTATTTCCGGCGGTGACCATGAGCTGTCGGAAAACATCGTGCACATGGTCCTGGCCAAACTGCCGGACGCCCCACCGGGGGTCAAAGGCATCTCGCTGTTCATCGTGCCCAAGTACCTGGTCGGGCCCGACGGTAGCCGGGGCTCGCGCAACGACGTAGCGCTTGCGGGGCTGTTTCACAAGATGGGCTGGCGCGGCACCACGTCCACTGCGCTGAACTTCGGCGACAACGGCCAGTGCGTGGGCTATCTGATCGGCCAGCCACACCAGGGCCTGGCCTGCATGTTCCAGATGATGAACGAAGCACGCATCGGCGTCGGCATGGGCGCGGTGATGCTCGGTTACGCCGGTTACCTGTACTCGCTGGACTATGCGCGTCAGCGCCCACAGGGCCGATCAGCCGACAACAAGGACCCGCAAAGCCCGGCCATCCCGATCATTGAGCACACCGATGTCAAAAGGATGCTGCTTGCGCAAAAGGCCTATGTGGAAGGCGCTTTCGACCTGGGCTTGTATGCGGCGCGGCTGTTCGACGACACCCACACCGCACCCGATGAAAACACTCGCCAGCAGGCCCAAGCGTTGCTCGACCTGTTGACGCCCATCGTCAAATCCTGGCCCTCGGCGTATTGCCTGAAAGCGAACGAACTGGCCATCCAGATTCTCGGTGGGCACGGCTATACCCGGGAGTACCCGGTCGAGCAGTATTACCGTGACAACCGCCTGAACCCCATCCACGAAGGGACCGAGGGCATCCAATCGCTCGATCTGCTGGGCCGCAAGTTGGCCCAGAACGGGGGGGCCGGGCTCAAACACTTGATGCGCCTGATCGCTGTCACTGGCGAGCGCGCCAGCCATCATCCCGTCCTCGACCCGCTGCGCCATCCCCTGGAGCAGCTGGTCAACCGCTTGCAAGGTGTCACCCTGGCCCTGCTCGGCGACCTGGCCCAAGGCAAGGTTGCCGGCGCCCTGGCCAACTCGACCCTGTACCTCAAGGTCTTCGGCCATTGCGTGATTGGCTGGCGCTGGCTGCAACAGGCGATTCATGCCGAACTCGGTCTGCTTCAGTGCGGCTCCATTGACCGCGACTTCTACCTCGGCAAGCTGCAGGCAGCCCGGTATTTCCTTACCTGCGAAATACCGGGCTGCCATGCAGACCTGGCTTTGCTCGAGGCGCGCGATGACACCAGCTTGAACATGCAACCAGGGTGGTTCTAGAAGGTGGCCCAAACCCGCTCATCGTTGCGGACACTCCCCTGACGACCGCACACGTCGAGCGGTGCGGGTGATGGCAATGCCTGTGGCGACTATCGCGATACCCAGATAGGTCGTCCAGTGAATGGCATCGCCGAACATCAACGCCGCCCAAATGAGCGTTACAGGGGGTTCCAGGTAAACCAACGCGGATACCCGTGTGGCAGACAGTTTGGTCAAAAGTATCCACAGGCTCAGGTAGGCGATGAAGGTCGAAAACAACGTCAACCACGCCACCGCCACCCAGACCTGAGCGCTGCCGGGCAGCTCAATCAGGCGCAACGGCACTCCCGTGACGCTGAGCAGTACCAGCGTCGCGCTCGATTGCAGGAAGAGCGGCATCAACAAGCCTTCTTTACTGTGATCCGTGCCCATGACCGACTGTCGCCGTTGGTAGACGGTGGCAATCGATAACGTGATCGCGGCAATCAGCGGTAGCGCATACAGCCAGGGTTCGAGCCGGGTGGAAGACAGGCGGTATTCACCAAGAATCACCACACTGACACCGGCAAACCCAAGTACCAGCCCAAGCCACTCCTGCCTGCCGCTTCGCTCCTGCTGATCCGCGCTGCCCATCGCCGCCGTGATCAGGGGCTGCAGCGCGCAAATGATTGCGGCTATCCCCGCCGGCAAGCCACCGCGTATGGCAATGTAGACACTTATCAAGTACGCGAACTGGGCCAGAAATCCGATGACCGCGTTGTAGCGAACTTGCGCCCAGGACAGGTTGCGTAATCGATGCCATACAAACGGCAACAGACAGCAACTGACCAACAGGAAGCGCCAGAACAGCAAGTTCACCGCGCCTGCGTCCTGCGTGCCGAGCCGTGCGCCAATGAAACCGGAACTCCAGGACAGGACAAAGACAACTTGCAAGATCAGCATGTAGAGCGCACTCGAAGGCATGGTCACGCCCCTGTCTGACGTAATTCTTCGAAGGTGATGGGTTCGATACCCAGCCTGGCGTAGTGACGGGCTGCCGATCGATGGAGCGCCCATCGCAAGGCTAACCAATTGGGGAGTGTTCGAGGGATGCCGTCATCCGACGCCAAGTGCCAGAAGCGGTTGGAATCGTCGTTGAAGTAAGGGCAATGAAAGGACAACACGAGCGACATTCGTCGCCCACTGAGTACCGGTCGCACACCGTGGAACAACCGACTGCCGAAGATGAACAGCGCATCGCCCGATGCGTTCAGATGCGCCGTTTCGAAGGTCCGGTAGTCCAAGGCGTCGAACGTATCGACTGTGCCATTGTGATACAGGAATTCGCCGCCGGTATAACTGGCCGGTCCCGTTAACACGATGTTCAACACATAGTTCGTGCCGTCGGTGTGCCACATGCCCCTTTGCTGCTGTTGCTCGGGCGGTTTCGGGTAGTAATAGTTGACCTGCGAGCGGGCATTGAGCATCGGATAAGGCACCAGTGGCACGCCCGCGATGCGCGAGACAGCCAACAGAAATGCACGGCTGCTCATCATGTCGTTGATAAACGGCGAGCGTGCCGTCACCCCCCGCGTGCGCCGGGAAATGATCCAGTCACTGTCACCTGCCACGTGCTCAAGGCGTGCGCAGATGTCTTGCAAAATGGTGACGCACTCAGGTGTGAACAGCCGATGAACCGCCGCAACCCCTGTGATCGTATCAACGGCCAAGCTCGCATGTGGGCTCTGGCTGTATCCCAGTTCGCCCAGCGTACGGATGTCTGCAATAGCAGGCCCCACTGGCTGCAGCAGATCGTCCCGCCAGCAAGCGTGACCGTCAGAACAGGCCGTTGATGGCCGAGGCGCGCCCTTGAAGGTCGACTTGAGCGCCAGCTTGATTCGGCCCAGGCCGCGTTCGAACAAGGGCAAGGTATTCGAATGGCTCATGACGTCTATCTCCGTTTGATCACGCTATTGGAGGTATTCAGCGATCTGATAGCGCACCGAACCATCACCGCTGGCAAATTCATCGACCACCCTGCAGTTGCAATGCCGAGCCCGGGTGCGGCGAAACTGCTCCGGGGTGAATTTCAGACAGATGTTGGTCAACAGAAACCCCTCTGTTTGCCCGTGTAGGACAGGCTGCAAGGTGACTGCCACATAAACGGTTTCGTCGAGTATGCGCAGGGGCACCAGCAAGGCTTCATGCTCAGCCATGGGGCAGAAACCTTGTTGCAGGGCAACCAAACGGGAGAACTGAACCATATTGGCATTGGCGTAGAAACCGAGAATGGTTTGCTCCAGGCCAGGCTCGTATACCTGCATTTCAGAAAGAACGTAGGTCCCTTTGCCGGCCAATGTACGAATCAGTCTGCCCGTACTGACCGGCCATTCATTGCCTTCCTGGAAGCCCAGCAAGGTAATCAGTGTGATGTCCTCATCAGGATGCAACGCTTCGCGGGTCACGGTGCGATAGTCGGCAGCGATATAGTTGAAGCTGCCCTGGGCGCTCAGGATCGGACACAGGGCATCCCTCATGGCCGGTTCGGAAGTCTGATTGATGTCGATGGCGGTGTAGCGAACGGCCGTACAGGTGTCAGCCATATGCTTGAGCAAACAAGCACTCTTGACCGGTTCCGGCCCTAGTTCAACGTAGTGAGCACTGCGGTCGCGGCCTAGAGCAGCCAGTCGTTGTGCTACATCACCAATAACGCTGCGCAGTGGTCCCCTGCCTTGCGCATCGGCGCACAAGCCAGGTTCATTCAAGCCCTGCTCGTTGAGGGCGCGCATGAGCAAAAATATCTCGTGGTTGAAGCGGTAGGTGTCTTGAGTGCCCTGTTCAGGCGGCGCGAGGGTTGAGTATTTCTCGTGGTTTTCGACGGACCATAACCGTGCCCGTTGATAGGAAGGGGTATGCACAAGAGCGTCTACAACAAAGTCGTTCAGGCTCATCCGTATCATTCCTTTGCATTTCGGCAGTGGCGCACGCTTTGACCTCACGTTAAGAGGGGCTATAAAGCCTGTACAGTTGATTAAATCGAAGTGCTGATTCGATCCAGCCAAATCAGGTGGTTTCATGGGCAAAGGTCTAGATATCAATGTGTTGAGAACTTTCCAGGCCGTGGCTCGACTCGGTCGTTTCAACGCAGCGGCAGACTATGTCCATCGCAGCCCTTCAGCGGTGACCACGCAGATACAAAAGCTCGAAGAGCAGGTTGGCCAACAGCTGTTTGCGCGTAGCAACCAGGCGGTGGCGCTCACGCCCGCAGGCCGGCATCTGCTGGGCGAGGCGACACGCTTTCTGATCGCCCACGACAAGCTGCTGGCGACGCTGTCTCCCCGGCAGCTGACCGGCAAAGTCCGTCTAGGAGTACCGGACGGCTATGCCGCCACGCTCATGAGTGAGTGTCTGCCGGTGTTCGTTGCCAGTAATCCGAAGATGGAGCTGGAAGCTGTGGCGTGCTCCAGCGCGCAGTTGCTGGACTTGTTTGCCAGGCAGCAGCTGGACCTGGCCGTGGCGGTCAGCAGCGAGCAGATCCAGCAGGGTGACTGGCTGCGCTCCACAGAACCCCGTTGGGCTGCCGCGAAGGGCTTCATCCGCGATGACAGCCGCCCGCTACCCCTGGCATTGCAATTAAAGGGCTGTCCATACCGGGAGGCAGCGCTCCAGGCATTGAAGGCCAAAGGCATCGCGTACCGTATCCTGCTGGAAAGTGCCAACTGGCATGCGGTACTGGCCTGCGTCAAAAGTGGCCTGGCAGTTGGCATCGTCGAGGCGCTCGAAGCCGACGACGCGCTCGTCTTTTTGCAAGACCAGGATCTGCCGGCGCTTCCCCCGCACGGCATCTACCTGTTGACGGACACCGCGCACCCTGTGGCAGTGCACTTGCACGCACTGCTCAAGGCTGCCATACAAAAAGAAGCCGACTAAGGGTTCGCAGCAACGCAAACGACCGTTAATGCCTGACCAGCACATCAGCAGGCTGCCATAATGACCCGGCATTGCCCGAGCCCGTAGCGCGGCCCGCCTTGGCATTGCCCAGCGCGTGGTTCCAGGGGGCCACCGTGTATCCGGAGGCTTGTCCATGTTCGATTCCAGCACCCTGCTGCGCCAGCGCTTCGCCGCCCTGCGCAGCACGGCCGATCTGTTTTCCTTGCGTCATGTCAGACAGTCGCACCAGGCCTTGTCCGTGCGCCGTAACGTTGCCGAACCGCCTGCCTTGAGCCAGGACGAGGGCGCCATGCTGACCGTGCGCATCAACGGGGTGGAGGCCTACGCTGCCACGGCCGATCTGTCCCAAAGCGGCCTTCAGCGCGCATTGGAGCAGGCTGAAAACCTCGCTCGACAGATTGCCCGCTACAGCCTGCTGGACCTGCGCGATCAGCCTGTGCCCACCGGGCGTCACGATTACCTCTCGCCTCATTTCGACCAGCCCATGCCGGGCCTTGCCGACTGCCTTGGCCTGCTCGCAGAAGAATCGGCCAGCGTGCCGTCGGACTCACGCCTGGTGGACTGGCAGGCGAGCCTTGGCATGAGCCTGGTGGAGCAGACGTACCTGAACTCGGCCGGTGCCGAACTGCGCCAGGCCCAGCGCTTTCTGTTCCCTGGTCTGGCGGTGACGGCCAGCGATGGCCAGGACAGCCAGAGCCGCAGCCTGGGCAGGGAGAACTTCGGTCAGCAGGGTGGCTTCGAAATCATCGAGCGCTGCGGCCTGAGGGGCGCTGCCCGGCAGGTTGCCGACCAGGCCCTGCAATTGCTGCAGGCGCCGAACACCCCCAGCGGCGTGCGCGACCTGTTGTTGATGCCTGACCAGATGATGCTGCAGATCCACGAGTCCATCGGCCACCCCTTGGAGATGGATCGCATCCTGGGCGACGAGCGCAACTACGCCGGGACCAGCTTCGTCAAAGCCGCCGACTTTGGCCGGTTGCAATATGGTTCCTCCCTGCTGAACGTAACCTTCGACCCGACCTTGAGCGAAGAGCTGGCCAGCTACAGCCACGACGACGATGGCACGCCGGCCAGCAAGCAATTTCTCATTCAGGACGGCGTGCTGCTGCGCCCGCTGGGCGGTGCCCTTTCCCAGTTCCGCTCTGGTCTGGGCGGCGTGGCCAACAGCCGCGCCTGCGGCTGGAACCGGGCGCCGATCGACCGCATGGCCAACCTGAACATCGAGCCGGGTGATCAGTCCCTGGATCAACTGATCGCAGGAATCGAGCATGGCATCCTGATGCGCACCAACCGGTCCTGGTCCATCGACGATGCGCGCAACAAGTTCCAGTTCGGCTGCGAATGGGGCCAACTGATCGAACATGGCGAACTCAAGGGCATCGTGAAGAACCCCAACTACCGCGGCATCTCCGCACGGTTCTGGCGCAACCTGGCCGCCGTCGGCGACCGCAGCACCTTCCAGGTCCTGGGTACCCCAAATTGCGGCAAGGGCGAGCCCAACCAGGTGATCCGGGTCGGCCACGCCTCGCCGGCTTGCGTGTTCAGCGCCATCGACGTGTTTGGAGGAGATGCATGATGAAACAGGCCTTCCAATCCCTCATCGACACCCTGGGCTCTGCCCTTCAGGCAGGCGAACACTACACCCTGGGGTTGAGCGCCGAGCAGTCGCAGTTCGTGCGCCTGAACCACGCCAAGGTCCGTCAGGCGGGCGAGGTAAGCCAGGCCAGTGCTCACCTGCGTCTGATCCACGCCGGTCGTCAGGCCGAGCAACAGCTGACCCTTAGCGGTGATAGGCACCTGGACCGTCAGCGCTTGCTCGACGCCCTGTCGCAACTGCGCCAGATGCTGCCACTGCTGGCAGCAGACCCGTACCTGAGCCTGAATGACAGTGCCTGGCGCAGTGACAGCCAACAGACGCAGGCCCTGCCCGACCTGAATGAGGTGCTGGCCCTGCTGGAACAGGAAGCCGGTGACCTGGACCTGGTCGGCATTTATGCCGCAGGCCCGATCTGGCGCGGTTTCGCCAGCTCATTCGGCGCCTTTGGCTGGCACCAGGCCAATAGCTTCAACATCGACTGGAGCCTGTTCCACGAGAGCGGCCAGGCGGTCAAGGCCAACTATGCCGGGCAGGTATGGCGCGCCGACGACTTTACCGCTCGCCTGCGCCAGGCTCGGGCGCAGTTGGGCCACTTGGGGCGTGCGCCGGTGGTACTCCAACCCGGCAGCTACCGCGCCTACCTGGCGCCTGCGGCCATGGACGAAATCGCCGGCATGCTGTGCTGGGGCGGTTTCTCGGCGCAGGCCCTGGCGACCGGCAGCAGTGCCTTGCAGCGTTTGTACAGCGGTGATGCCACACTCAGCCCACTGATCAGCTTCACCGAGCAGGTCAGCGGCTCATTGAGCCCGGCGTTCTCCGACGAAGGTTCACCGCGCCTGGACGTGGCGCTGATCGAGCAGGGCAAACCAGCACAACGCCTGGCCTGCGCGCGCAGCGCAGCCGAATTCGGGGTGTTGGCCAATGGTGCCGACAGCTACGAGTCGCCCTGCGCACTCAGCCTCGCACCCGGCCAATTACCCCGGGAACAGGTCCTGGCGCGGCTAGGCACCGGCCTTTACATCAGTAACCTCTGGTACTTGAACTACTCCGACCTGCCCGCAGCGCGCATGACCGGCCTGACCCGCTTCGCCACGTTCTGGGTGCAGGACGGGCAGATCCAGGGGCCGGTCAACACGATGCGCTTCGATGACAGCCTGTACAACCTGCTGGGCGACCAACTGGAGGCGCTGACGTGCGAGCGGGAGCTGATCCTCTCCACCAGTACCTATGGGCAACGCAGTACCGGATCGAGTCATTTGCCGGGCGCGCTGGTCAAAGCGCTGACGCTGACATTGTGATTGGAATTTGCCGGCCCCTTCATGGCGGTCGTCACGCCTGCCTTGCCCCGTAGGCGCGGCGTTCGCCGTGAAGAGGCCAGTACAGACAGACGAGGACGTCATGCCCGAACGCACCCCGCTCGACCCCATCACCGCCCGCTGGCTGCCATGGGTGGTGGCGATCGCCTTCTTCATGCAGTCGCTGGACGGCACCATTCTCAACACCGCCCTGCCCGCCATGGCCCGCTCCCTGGCCGAAGACCCCCTGCGCATGCAGGGTGTGATCATTTCGTACATGCTCACCGTGGCCTTGCTGATCCCCGCCTCGGGCTGGATCGCCGACCGTTTCGGCACCAAGCGCATCTTTTTCAGTGCCATCTTGCTGTTCAGTTTCGGTTCGTTGCTGTGCGCGGTGGCCAACAGCCTGGGCTTTTTGATCTTCGCGCGGATTGTGCAGGGGCTCGGCGGGGCGCTGATGCTGCCGGTCGGCCGGCTGGTGGTGCTGCGTGCCTACCCTCGCACCGAACTGGTGCGCATCATGAGTTTCATCACCATCCCCGGTCTGCTCGGGCCATTGCTGGGCCCGACGGTAGGTGGCTGGCTGGTGGAGATCCTGAGCTGGCACTGGATCTTCCTGCTCAACTTGCCGGTCGGCCTGCTGGGCTGCTACGCCGTCTGGAAGTTCATACCCGACCTGCGCGGCGCCGAGCGCACTACGTTCGACGGGCCGGGCTTTTTGCTGTTCGGCGCCGCGATGGTGCTGATCACTATCGCCATGGAAGGCCTGGGCGAGCTGCACCTGCCGCACTTGCGCGTCATGTTGCTGCTGTTCGCCGGCATGGCCTGCCTGGCGGCCTACTGGCTGCGGGCCGGGCGCGACCCGGAGCCGTTGTTCTCTCCCAGCCTGTTCCGGGTACGTACCTTCGCCATCGGTATCTTGGGCAACCTGTTCGCCCGCCTGGGCAGCGGGGCACTGCCGTTCCTGGTACCGCTGCTGCTGCAGGTAGCGCTTGGCTATTCACCGGCACAGGCGGGCATGAGCATGATCCCCTTGGCGGCGGCGGCCATGGTCGCCAAGTCCGTGGCCAGGCCGCTGATCGAACGCCTTGGTTATCGCATCATCCTGACCGGCAATACGGTGCTGCTGGGCGTACTGCTGGCCGGCCTGGGCCTGGTGGCCGAGCAGACCCCGTACTGGCTGCTGCTGGTGCAACTTGGCCTGCTGGGCGCCGTGAATTCCCTGCAGTTCACTGCCATGAACACGGTGACGCTGATCGACCTGGACGATGCCAGCGCCAGTAGCGGCAACAGCTTGTTGTCGGTGGTCGCCCAGCTGTCGCTGAGCCTGGGGGTGGCCTGTGCCGGTGCGCTGCTGGGCGGTTTCACGGCAGCAGGCAGCGCCGAAGGCGTGGAAACCACCCTGGGTGCGTTCCAGCTGACGTTCTTCACCATTGGCATCATGGCCATGCTGGCGGCGGCCATCTTCCTGCAACTGGCGCCGACGGACGGAAGGCGTGCCCGTCGTCCGGAAGAGCACGTGGAGTCTTAGGGCGAATGGCGTCGGGGCTGGTAGACTGTGCAGCATTTTTCGCTTCGCACCGTAGGCCCGCCTCGTGACCACCGATTCCACCGCCTTTGCCACCTTGCCGTTGTCCGCCGCCATGCTGGCCAACCTGGACGCCCTCGGCTACACCTCGATGACGCCGATCCAGGCCCAGAGCCTGCCGGTCATTCTCAAGGGCCAGGACCTGATCGCCCAGGCCAAGACCGGGAGCGGCAAGACCGCCGCCTTTGGTATCGGCTTGCTCAACCCGATCAACCCTCGGTACTTCGGCTGCCAGGCGCTGGTGCTGTGCCCCACGCGCGAGCTCGCCGACCAGGTGGCCAAGGAACTGCGTCGCCTGGCCCGTGCCGAAGACAACATCAAGATCCTGACGCTGTGTGGCGGCGTGTCGCTGGGCCCTCAGATCGCCTCCCTGGAGCACGGTGCGCACATCATCGTCGGCACCCCGGGCCGCATCCAGCAGCACCTGGACAAGGGCACGCTGGTTTTGGGCGGCCTGAACACGCTGATCCTCGACGAAGCCGACCGCATGCTCGACATGGGCTTCTTCGATGCCATCGCCAGCATCATCGCCAAGACCCCAGCGCGCCGCCAGACCTTGCTGTTCTCCGCCACCTACCCCTCCAGCATCAAGCAGCTGGCGGCCGATTTCATGCGCGACCCGCAGCAGGTCAGGGTCGAGAGCCTGCATACCGACAACCAGATCGAGCAGCGCTTCATCGAAATCGCCCCCGAGCAGCGCCTTGAGGCGGTGACCCGTGTGCTGGCCCATTATCGTCCCCAGTCCTGCGTGGCGTTCTGCTTCACCAAGCAGCAGTGCGAGGACGTGGTGGCCCACCTCACGGCCAAGGGCATCGTGGCCCAGGCGCTGCACGGTGACCTGGAGCAGCGTGACCGCGACCAGGTGCTGACCATGTTCGCCAACCGCAGCAGCTCGGTGCTCGTGGCCACCGATGTGGCCGCCCGCGGCCTGGACATCGACGGCCTGGACATGGTCATCAACGTGGAACTGGCGCGTGATGCCGAAATCCACGTGCACCGGGTGGGCCGCACGGGCCGCGCTGGCGAGAAGGGTATCGCGGTCAGCCTGGTCGCGCCTGCCGAAGGCCATCGCGCCCAGGCCATCGAAGCCTTGCAGAAGAGCCCGCTGCGCTGGGACCTGTTGGACAGCCTCAAGAACAAAGGCGGCGAGCCACTGCTGCCGGTCATGAGCACGCTGTGCATCGCAGCCGGGCGCAAGGACAAGCTGCGCCCGGGCGATATCCTCGGTGCGCTAACCGGTGATGCCGGCATCCCCGGCAAGCAGGTGGGCAAGATCGCGATCTTTGATTTCCAGGCATTTGTGGCAGTTGAGCGGGCACTGGCCAAGCAGGCCATGCAGCGCTTGAATAGCGGCAAGATCAAGGGCCGCTCCCTGAAAGTCCGCATCGTCTGACATTTATTTCGGGCCGCGTTGCAGCCTGTCGCAAACAAGCCAGCCCCCACAGGGTCATCACAGGCCTCAAGCCGGTGCCGTCCCTGTGGGGGCTGGCTTGCCTGCGATGGGCTGCAACGCGG
>NZ_DIMK01000055.1:0-47903 GCF_002425525.1 Pseudomonas sp. UBA5568
CAGCTGCGCCTGCGCCGTGCCGTCCTGCACCAGCCGTGCGGACAGCAGGGGCGCGGGCGGCTTGCCGGCAGGCTGCACCACGACGGGAATCGAATAGCGCAGGACGAACTGCATGCCCTGCCGCGTGGGGTCGTAGGCGGGGATTTCATCGACGATCACGCGGTACGCCTGCTGCGTGGCGGGTGCGGTCTCGTCTGCCCGCACCAGCCGGATCAGCTGGCGCTGGCCGGCGGCCAGGGCCTGCATCGGTGGGCTGGCAAGCAGCGCCCCGGTCGGCGTCAACTGGTCACGGCCGTCTGCCTGCTGCCACTGGAAGACGCGCACCTGCACCTGCACCGTTTCGGTGCCGCTGTTGCTGATCCACAGCGCCTCGGCGTTCTGCTGCGGCCGCAGTTCGAACTGGGTGGGGGATACCTGCAGGCTGGCGGCCAGGCAGGTGCTCGCGGGCAGGGCCAAAGCAACCCACGCCAGCATCCGCAGCCAGCGGTCGGTACGCAGCACCATCAGCGCCACCTCAATAGGTGATCGTGGCGGTGATGGTGTCCTGGTAGGCGCCCGGAGCGGCGTTGTTGACGCTCGGGTTGGCCACCTGGCCGTAGACTTGGTAGACTTGGTTGGCGCCCGTGCCGGTCGCTGCCTGGGTGTTGGTTCCGGTGGTCGAGCCCCAGACGACGCTGTGGCCGGCGTCCTGGTACAGCTGGTAGCCGACGAAGTTGTTGGCGGTCACTCCGGTATCGGTGTTGCGCATGCGCCGCGTGGTCACATCGGCCGCAGTCCCGGCATTGAGGCCGGCGTTGAGCGCGATCGTGTAGGGGGTGGATACGCTGCACTGGGCGGTCAGCGTGCCCTGGGCATTGAGCGGGGTGGTGGAACTGGCATCTGCGGCGCCGAAGTTGACGTTGGTCGCGGCGGCGGCGGTGATCGTGCAGGCCTTGTTGATCGTCAGCAGGACGTTGAAGGTCGTGGTGTCGGCAGCTGTTGCGGGGCCGGCCAGAAGCAGGGCCACGGCCCAGGTGAGTGGGGAACGGACTGCAGAGCGCATGGACAACCTCCCTGACCCGAGGGTCTGTTGAACAGGACGGTGCGGCACGTTCTGAGCCGCGTTGACGACGGTCCCGTTCAGCCTAGGCCGGGTAAGTGTCTGTATTCAGTGATATTTGCGTCGGATAAAGCGTTGGCCGGGTCACGTTTTCACGGTCCTTGCCGGATCCGTGCATCGTCAGTACGCCCAGTTGGGTGGCATTCGTTCAGATTGCGGCCGGATCGGCGATAATGGGTGCCATGAGCGTGAATCTGAAAACCCCGCAGGAAATCGAGGCGATGCGCATCGCCGGCCGCCTGGCCAGCGAAGTGCTCGACATCGTCACCCCCCACGTCAAGCCCGGTGTCACCACCGAGGAGCTGGACCGCATCTGCCACGACCACATCGTGAACGTGCAGGGCGCCACGCCGGCCAACGTCGGCTACCGCGGCTTCCCCAAGAGCGTGTGCACCTCGGTCAACAATGTCATCTGCCACGGCATCCCCAGCGAAGGGAAGGTGCTCAAGGACGGCGACATCATCAACATCGACGTCACCGTCATCAAGGACGGCTGGCACGGCGATACCAGCCGCATGTACTTCGTCGGCACGCCGTCGGTGATGGCCCGCCGCCTGGTCGAAGCCACCTACGAAGCGATGTGGCGCGGCATCCGCGCGGTGCGTCCGGGCGCGACCCTGGGCGACATCGGCCATGCCATCCAGAGCTATGCCGAAGGCGAGCGTTTCAGCGTGGTGCGCGAGTACTGCGGCCATGGCATCGGCAAGGTCTACCACGATGAGCCGCAGGTGGTGCATTACGGCCGCCCGGGCCAGGGCCTGGTGCTGCAGCCGGGCATGACCTTCACCATCGAGCCGATGATCAACCAGGGCAAGGCCGACACCAAGGTGCTGGGCGATGGCTGGACCGCGATCACCAAGGACCGCAAGCTCTCGGCGCAGTGGGAGCATACCCTGGTGGTCACGGCGACCGGGTACGAGATCTTCACCCTGCGCAAGGACGACACCATCGCCCGCACCTCGGCCTGAGCCACCCCAGCAGCCTTCGATGACAGGAACCTGACCCCATGCTCCAGCTCGACCCCGAACTGTTCGACCGTGGTCAGTTCCAGGCGGAACTGGCCCTCAAGGCCAGCCCCATACCCGCCTTCAAGAAGGCCATTCGCCAGGCGGGCGAGGTGCTGGACAAGCGCTTTCGCGCAGGCCACGCCATCCGCCCGCTGATCCAAGCTCGGGCCTGGCTGGTGGACAACGTCCTGCAGCAGGCCTGGAACCAGTTCGACTGGGGCGAGCAGGGCGGCATTTCCCTGGTGGCGGTCGGCGGCTACGGGCGCGGTGAGCTTCACCCGCACTCGGACATCGACCTGCTTATCCTGCTGGGAGAGGCCGAGCACGAACGGTATCGCGATGCCATCGAGCGCTTTCTGACCCTGCTGTGGGACATCGGCCTGGAGGTCGGCCAGAGCGTGCGCACCGTCGATGAGTGTGCCGAACAGGCCCGCGCCGACCTCACCATCATCACCAACATGATGGAAAGCCGCACCATCGCCGGCCCGGAAGCCCTGCGCCAGCGCATGCTCGAGGTCACCAGCACGGCGCACATGTGGCCGAGCCGCGAGTTCTTCCTGGCCAAGCGCGCCGAGCTGCAGGCGCGCCACCACAAGTACAACGACACCGAGTACAACCTCGAGCCCAACGTCAAGGGCTCGCCTGGGGGGCTGCGCGACATCCAGACCGTGCTGTGGGTGGCGCGCCGCCAGTACGGCACCCTGAACCTGCATGCCCTGGCCGGCGAAGGCTTCCTACTGGAAAGCGAGAATGCGCTCCTGGCCTCCTCCCAGGATTTCCTGTGGCGGGTGCGCTACGCCCTGCACATGCTCGCCGGCCGTGCCGAGGATCGCCTGCTGTTCGACCACCAGCGCAGCATTGCCGCCCTGCTGGGCTACAGCGACGAAAACCCCAAGCGTGCCATCGAGCAGTTCATGCAGCAGTACTACCGGGTGGTGATGAGCATCAGCCAGTTGTGCGACCTGATCATCCAGCATTTCGAGGAAGTCATTCTCGCCGACGACGACAGTGGTACCACCCAACCGCTCAATGCGCGCTTCCGCCTGCATGACGGCTACATCGAGGCCGTGCGCCCGAACGTGTTCAAGCGCACGCCGTTCGCCATGCTGGAAATATTCGTGCTGATGGCCCAGCACCCGGACATCAAGGGTGTGCGTGCCGACACGGTACGCCTGCTGCGCGAGCATCGGCACCTGATCGACGACACCTTCCGCAACGATATTCGCAACACCAGTCTGTTCATCGAACTGTTCAAGTGTGAAATCGGTATTCATCGCAACCTGCGGCGCATGAACCGCTACGGCATCCTCGGGCGCTACCTGCCGGAGTTCGGGCTGATCGTCGGGCAGATGCAGCACGACCTGTTCCACATCTATACCGTCGATGCCCATACCCTCAACCTGATCAAGCACCTGCGCAAGCTGCAGTACACACCGGTGTCGGAGAAATTCCCGCTGGCCAGCAAGCTCATGGGCCGCTTGCCCAAGCCCGAGCTGATCTACCTGGCCGGTCTCTACCACGACATCGGCAAAGGGCGTCAGGGCGATCATTCCGAGCTCGGCGCGGTCGATGCCCTCAAGTTCTGCGAGCGCCACCAGCTCCCAGCCTGGGACAGCCGGTTGATCGCCTGGCTGGTGCAGAACCACCTGGTCATGTCCACCACCGCCCAGCGCAAGGACTTGTCCGATCCGCAGGTGATCAACGACTTCGCCCTGCACGTGGGGGATGAAACACGGCTGGACTACCTCTATGTGCTGACGGTGGCGGACATCAACGCCACCAACCCCACCTTGTGGAATTCATGGCGAGCCAGCCTGTTGCGCCAGTTGTACACCGAGACCAAGCGTGCCCTGCGCCGTGGGCTCGAAAACCCGCTGGATCGTGAGGAGCAGATTCGCCAGACCCAGTCTTCGGCATTGGACACGCTGGTGCGCGAAGGCACCGACCCGGATGACGTGGAGCAGCTGTGGTCGCAGCTGGGGGATGACTACTTCCTCAAGCACACCGCCTCCGACGTGGCCTGGCACACCGACGCCATCCTGCAACAGCCGGCTGACGGTGGCCCGCTGGTACTGATCAAGGAAACCACCCAGCGCGAATTCGAAGGCGGGACTCAGATCTTCATCTATGCCCCTGACCAGCACGATTTCTTCGCCGTGACGGTGGCGGCCATGTCGCAGCTGAACCTGAACATCCACGACGCCCGCATCATCAC
Source organism: Pseudomonas sp. UBA5568 (assembly GCF_002425525.1). Classification (NCBI taxonomy): domain Bacteria; kingdom Pseudomonadati; phylum Pseudomonadota; class Gammaproteobacteria; order Pseudomonadales; family Pseudomonadaceae; genus Pseudomonas; species Pseudomonas sp. UBA5568. Next base: position 4,322 of record NZ_DIMK01000055.1, read on the forward strand.
CTCCAGCAGCCAGTTCACCCTGGACACCTACATCGTGCTGGACAACGACGGCGGTGCGATCGGCGACAACCCGCAACGGGTCAGGCAGATTCGCGACGGCCTGACCGAGGCGCTGCGCAACCCCGAAGACTACCCCACGATCATCCAGCGTCGGGTGCCGCGCCAACTCAAGCACTTCGACTTCCCGCCGCAGGTGACCATCCTCAACGACGCCCAGCGCCCGGTGACCATTCTCGAAATCACCGCGCCCGACCGGCCGGGCCTGCTGGCGCGGCTAGGGCGCATCTTCCTGGAATTCGACCTGTCGTTGCAGAACGCCAAGATTGCCACCCTGGGCGAGCGTGTGGAGGACGTGTTCTTCATCACCGACGCCGACAACCAGCCCCTGTCCGACCCGCAACTGTGCAGCCGCCTGCAGGAAGCCATCGTGCAACAACTGCAAGCAGGGCAGGCCAGCGCCAGCCCTGCCCGCGTGACCTTTTGACGACATGATTGACGAGACCTTGCGCCAATGAACCCTGCCTTGAGCCAGCTTCAGCCCTACCCTTTCGAAAAGCTTCGTGCCCTGCTGGGCAGCGTTACGCCCGCTGCTGACAAACGCGCCATTGCCCTGTCGATCGGCGAGCCCAAGCACGCCTCGCCACCCTTCGTGGCCCAGGCGATGGCCGACAACCTCGACAAGCTGGCGGTATACCCCAGCACCCTGGGCCTGCCTGCCTTGCGCCAGGCCATCGGGCAGTGGTGCGAGCGCCGCTTTGGCGTGCCTGCTGGCTGGCTGGATGCCGATCGTCATATCCTGCCGGTGAACGGCACCCGCGAAGCGCTGTTCGCCTTTACCCAGGCGGTGGTCGACCGTAGTGCCGATGGCCTGGTGTTGAGCCCCAACCCGTTCTACCAGATCTATGAAGGGGCTGCGCTGTTGGCCGGTGCCACCCCGTACTACCTGCCGTGCCTGGAAAGCAACGGCTTGAACCCCGACTTCGACGCGGTGCCCGACCACGTCTGGGCCCGTTGCCAGGTCCTGTTCCTGTGCTCACCCGGCAACCCCACCGGCGCCCTGGTGCCCATGGACACCTTGAAAAAGCTGATCGCACTGGCCGATGCGCACGATTTCGTGATCGCTGCCGACGAATGCTACAGCGAGTTGTATTTCGATGAGGATGCACCGCCACCGGGGCTGTTGTCGGCCTGTGCGGAGCTGGGGCGTAATGACTTCAAGCGCTGCGTGGTGTTCCACAGCCTGTCCAAGCGTTCGAACCTGCCGGGGCTGCGCTCGGGCTTCGTGGCCGGCGATGCCGACATCATCAAGCCGTTTCTGCTGTACCGCACCTACCATGGTTGCGCCATGCCGGTGCAGACACAGTTGGCCAGCATCGCCGCCTGGGAGGATGAGGCGCATGTGCGCGCAAACCGCGACCAGTACCGCGCCAAGTACGACGCCGTGCTGGCCATCCTCGAGCCGGTCATGGATGTGCAGCGCCCGGACGGCAGCTTCTACCTGTGGGCCAAGGTGCCGGGTAGCGATGCCGACTTCACGCGCGATCTGTTCGAGGCCGAGCACGTGACCGTGGTACCCGGCTCGTACCTGTCCCGTGAAGTGGACGGGGTCAACCCCGGCGCCGGACGCGTGCGCATGGCGCTGGTTGCCCCGCTGTCCGAATGCATCGAGGCGGCCGAGCGTATTCGCGCGTTCTTGCACACGCGCTGAAGCCTTTTAGGCAAGACGGGGCCAGTTCACTTGATCTGGCCCAGGTTAGCCTCGCTCATGTCCAGGTCGCCCAGCACATGCCGCACCACCTCGTCACCGAGCAGGTGCTGGCGGTGCAGGTTGTAGAGCTCCAGGCGCTGGGCCCGCAGCGCACGCAAGCGCAGGCGGCGCTCGAGCAGGTCCATCTGCTCGGCCAAGGCCCTGGCCTCTTCACTGTCATTGTGCCGGTCCAGCTGGTCGCGATACTCAGCCATCAGCCGAGCCTTCAATTCTGTAGCCAGTGTGGCCTGGGCGGCATCCTGCGGCGCGTTGGCATCGACCACCTCCTCGGCCTCCAAGGCGTGAATCGCGGCCTCAGCGGTGCGTCGCCAGGCTTCATGCACCTCTTGCTGCATGCGCTCGTCAGGGCTTTTGGTCACGCCGCGCAGTAAAAGCGGCAGTGCGACACAGGCACCGATCAACGACAGCAGGATGACACCGGCGGCAATGAAGATCAGCAGATCGCGCTCTGGAAACGCCTTGTCCGCGCCCATCAGCAACGGAATCGACATCACACCCGCCAGGGTGACGGCCCCTCGCACACCGCCCAGCGTGAGCAACCAGCACGAGCGTGCGGTGGGCAACATCACCAGCGCAGGCTTGCCGCGCCAACGGCGCAGAACCCCCACCAGGCGCCAGATACTCTGCACCCAGATGAACCGCAGCACGATCAGCGCCGCGAAGATGGCGACCACGTCCAGGCAGCGCCAGGCCAGGGTCGGCCACAGCGTGGTTTCATGGCTGACCACCGCCTTGACGATGTCGGGCAGTTGCAAGCCCAACAACAGGAAGATCAGCCCATTGAACGCGAACTCCAGCAGCGACCACACGCTACGATTGAGCAGGCGGGTGCTGGTCTGGCGTGGCAGCAGGTCGAGCCAGCTTTGCATCATGCCGGCCGCCACTGCCGAGAGGATGCCCGACACCCCGAGGCGCTCGGCCAGCACATAGGCCGCGAACGGCAGCAGCAGCATGAACACCACATGGGTGGCCGGGTCGTCCCAGCCGCGGCCGATCATCCAGGCACGCAGGCGGCCGACCAGCCAACTCAGCGCCACCCCCACGGCCAGACCGCCAAGCGCCACCAGTGCGAAGCTCAGGCTGGCATCGGTCAGTGAAAAGACACCGGTGATGGCCGCAGCCAGGGCGAACTTGAAGGTAACCAGGCCCGAGGCATCGTTCATCAGGGCCTCACCCTGGAGCATGTGCATCAACGGCGTAGGCAGGCGGTCCTGGGTAATGGCCGACACGGCCACCGCGTCAGTCGGCGACAGTACGGCTGCCAGCGCGAATGCCACCGGCAACGGGATGCTCGGCAACAACCAGTGGATGAAATAGCCCGCACCGACCACGGTGAACAACACCAAGCCCACCGCCAGGGCCACCACCGGGCCGCGAATGCGCCACAACGCGCGTTTGGGAATGCGCCAGCCATCGGCGAACAACAGCGGCGGCAAGAACAGAAACAGAAACAGTTCGGGGTCGAGGGCGACATGCAGCCCCAGTGTCGGCCAGGCCAGCAAAGCGCCAGCTGCGATTTGTACCAGCGGCAGAGGCAGGGGAATCAGGCGGCCGACCAATTTCGACACGCTGACCAGCATCAGCAGGATAAGGACGGTATAGGCGGACTGCATCCAGTGGGTCTTCCTTCTTCAAACGGCCCCGTACCCGAGGACAAAACGTACACCTGGATCAGCATGGTAACGGGTGACAAGCGTGCCTGGCCGCTGCACCAAGGTCGCAGGTGGCGAACTAATGTGTAACATGAAGATACATCTACCGCCCAAGGGTTCAGCCGGTATCGGGAAATGACCGGTGGTTTCGCTCAATTGGACGCACGTTCCCGCCCATGAAGGAAGGCAGCACGCGTTTGCAGAAGCAACCGCTGCCCGTTCAGGACAACCTCCCGTGGCGCCGTGCGGAGGGTTATCGCATAATCGCGCGACTGACATTCGGAAATGGAGAGATTGGGGCGACACGTATCCCCGATGCACACAATGACCTACACGCTCTACGGCATCAAAGCCTGCGACACCATGAAAAAGGCTCGCACCTGGCTCGACGACCAGGCCATCGCCTACGAATTCCATGACTATAAGACTCAAGGCATCGACCGTGACAGCCTGAACCGCTGGTGCGACGAGCACGGCTGGGAAACCCTCCTCAACCGCGCCGGCACCACGTTCCGCAAGCTCGACGACGCCAGCAAAGCCGATCTCGACCAGGCCAAGGCCGTCGAGCTCATGCTGGCCCAGCCTTCGATGATCAAGCGCCCGGTACTCGACCTGGGTACGCGCACGCTGGTGGGCTTCAAACCCGACCTGTACGCCGCCGCCCTGGCCTGAGTCCCTACCCTATTTAGCAAGAGGTAACCACATGTCCAATTCCCTGTTCAGCCTGGCCTTCGGTGTCGGCTCCCAGAACCGCCAGGGCGCCTGGCTGGAAGTGTTCTACGCACAGCCCCTGATCGACCCGAGCCCCGAGCTGGTCGCGGCCATCGCACCAATCCTTGGCTATGAGGGTGGCAACCAGGCCATCACCTTCAGCAACGCCCAGGCCGCGCAACTGGCCGACGCCGTCAGAAGCGTCGATGCCGCACAAGCCGCCCTGCTCACGCGTCTGGCAGAAAGCCACAAGCCGCTGGTAGCCACCCTGCTGGCTGAAGACGCCGCACTGGCCTCCACGCCCGAGGCCTACCTCAAGCTGCACCTGCTGTCCCACCGCCTGGTCAAGCCGCACGGCGTGAGCCTGGCCGGTATCTTCCCCCTGCTGCCAAACGTGGCCTGGACCAACATCGGCGCCGTGGACCTGGCCGAGCTCGCCGAGCTGCAACTCGAAGCGCGCTTGCGTGGCGAGCTGCTGGAAGTGTTCTCGGTGGACAAGTTCCCGAAGATGACCGACTACGTGGTCCCGGCCGGCGTGCGCATCGCCGACACTGCACGGGTACGCCTGGGCGCCTACATTGGCGAAGGCACCACCATCATGCACGAAGGTTTTGTCAACTTTAACGCCGGCACCGAAGGCCCGGGCATGATCGAAGGTCGTGTGTCGGCCGGTGTCTTCGTCGGCAAAGGGTCGGACCTCGGTGGCGGCTGCTCGACCATGGGTACCCTGTCCGGCGGCGGCAACATCGTCATCAAGGTCGGCGAAGGCTGCCTGATCGGTGCCAACGCCGGTATCGGCATTCCACTGGGCGACCGCAATACCGTCGAAGCGGGCCTGTACATCACCGCCGGGACCAAGGTGAACCTGCTGGACGAGCACAACGAACTGGTCAAGGTCGTCAAGGCACGCGACCTGGCGGGCCAGGCCGACCTGTTGTTCCGCCGCAACTCGCTCAATGGCGCCGTGGAGTGCAAGACCCACAAATCGGCCATCGAGCTGAACGAAGCCTTGCACGCACACAACTGAAAACCCCACCGGGTATGAAGTGTTAAGATCGGGTCTGGCGCCTCANNCAGCGCCAGACCCGATTTTCATTCCAGGCCCCGCGAATATGTTCCAGCCCTCCCCCTGGCGTGCCGATTTTCCTGCCATCGACGCCCTGCAACGCCAGCACCAGACCTACCTGGACAGCGCCGCCACCGCTCAGAAACCCCAGGCGCTGCTCGACGCTCTGGGCCATTACTATGGCAGCGGGGCGGCCAATGTCCACCGTGCCCAGCACCTGCCTGGCGCACGGGCAACCCAGGCCTTCGAAGCCAGCCGCGACAAGGTCGCCCACTGGTTGAATGTCGGACAGACCGGCCAGATCGTGTTCACCCATGGCGCCACGGCTGCGCTGAACCTGCTGGCCTACGGCCTGGAGTCTCGTTTCGAGGCCGGCGACGAGATTGCCATCAGCGCCCTCGAACACCATGCCAACCTGCTCCCGTGGCAGCAGCTGGCACACCGACGCAACCTGCGCCTGGTGATATTGCCGGTCGATGCACGCGGTTTCATCGACCTGGAGCGGGCGCTGCAGATGATCGGGCCACGCACCCGCGTCCTCGCCGTCAGCCAGTTGTCCAACGTGCTGGGCACTTGGCAGCCGCTGCCGGCCCTGCTCGCCCATGCCCGCGCACAGGGTGCACTGACGGTTGTAGACGGCGCCCAGGGTGTGGTGCATGGGCGCCAGGACCTGCAGCAACTGGGGTGCGACTTCTATGTGTTCTCCAGTCACAAACTGTACGGGCCGGACGGGGTGGGCGTTTTGTACGGGCGCGACCAGGCGCTGGGGCTGCTGCGCCATTGGCAGTTCGGCGGAGAGATGGTGCAACTGGCCGAGTACCAGCGCGCGAGCTTCAGGCCGGCGCCGCTGGGCCTGGAAGCCGGCACACCGCCCATCGCCGGGGTGATCGGCCTTGGCGCTACGCTCGATTATCTGGCGAGCCTGGACGCGGCGGCGGTGCTGGCTCACGAGGCCGGGTTGCATGCCCGGCTGATCGAGGGCCTCACGCAACGCGAAGGTATTCGCCTGCTAGGCCTGCCGCAGTGTGCGTTGGCCAGCTTCGTCGTGGAAGGGGTGCACAACGCCGATATCGCGCACCTGCTCACCGAACAAGGCATTGCCGTGCGGGCAGGCCATCACTGTGCGATGCCCCTGCTCCAGGGGTTGGGCCTGGACGGGGCGATCCGCGTGTCGCTGGGCCTCTACAATGACCAGGCCGACCTGCAACGCTTCTTCGAGGCGCTGGACCAGGCGCTGGAGTTGCTGCGATGACCTTGCCAGCACAAGCCGATCAGGCACTGGAGGCCTTTGCGCAGAGCAAGGGCTGGGAGCAGCGCGCGCGGCTGTTGATGCAGTGGGGGGACCGCCTGGAACCGCTGACTGAAGCCGAGAAGACCGAAGCCAATCGCGTTCACGGGTGCGAAAGCCTGGTCTGGCTGGTGGCCGATGCCGTGGACGGCCACTGGCGATTCAAGGCCAGCAGCGATGCACGCTTGCTGCGCGGTCTGCTGGCGCTGCTGCTGGTGAGGGTGCAGGGCTTGAGTGGTGAGGCGCTGCTGGCGCTGGACGTGCAGGACTGGTTCGGGCAACTGGGCCTTGAACGCCAGCTGTCACCCTCACGCAGCAACGGCTTGCATGCCGTGGTGCAGCGAATGGCGGTGCTGGCTTCTGGGCGTTGATGCCACCGCGCATTCACTCCGGCCGGACACGCTCCGATGGCCGCCTGGCGCCCGCTACCAGCTTCTCCACGGCTTTGCTGGCGGCAACCATGCCGAACGTGGCCGTCACCATCATCACCGCGCCAAAGCCGCCGGAGCAGTCCAGCCGTACGCCCTCGCCCACGAAACTCTTCTGCAGGCACACACTGCCATCCCCCTTGGGATAACGCAGCTGTTCACTGGAAAACACACAGGGCACGCCATAGTTACGGCTGACATTGCGCGAGAAGTTGTAGTCGCGGCGCAAGGTCGAGCGCACCCTTGAGGCCAGCGGGTCGTTGAAGGTCTTGTTCAAGTCCGCGATCTGGATCTGGGTCGGGTCGATCTGGCCACCTGCACCACCGGTGGTGACGATGCCGATCTTGCGCCGCCGGCACCAGGCTATCAGGGCTGCCTTGGCCATGACGCTGTCAATGCAGTCCACCACGTAGTCGAACTGTTCGGTGATGTACTCGGCCATGGTCTCGCGGGTGACGAAATCGGCCACCGCGTGGACCTTGCACGCCGGGTTGATGGCCCGCAGGCGCTCGGCCATCACCTCGACCTTGGGCCGGCCCACCTGCCCTTCCAGCGCATGGGCCTGACGGTTGGTATTGCTCACGCACACATCATCCAGGTCAAACAGGGTGATCTCACCCACCCCCGAGCGGGCCAAGGCTTCGGCCACCCACGAGCCCACCCCGCCAATCCCGACGATGCCCACGTGGGCCTGCTGCAGGCGCTGCAGGCCCTGGTCGCCATACAACCGGGCCACCCCTGCAAAACGTGGATCTTCTGTGCTCATGTCAATACCCCAAAAAACCGGCGCGCATTATAGGCCAGCCAGGCCATGCCCTGCACGGTTATGAAAGACACCTTAACCCTGCTTTAATGTCGTAACACTTCGACACTTATGGACGACAATGTCTTCACGTAAATTCGGCCTGAACCTGGTAGTGGTCCTGGCCATCGCGGCGCTGTTCACCGGTTTCTGGGCGCTGATCAATCGCCCGGTATCGGCACCGGCCTGGCCCGAACAAATCTCCGGCTTTTCCTACTCGCCGTTTCGCCTGGGTGAAAGCCCGCAGAAGGGCCAGTACCCGGACGACAACGAGATGCGTCAGGACCTGGAGCAGATGAGCAAGCTCACCGACAGCATCCGTATCTACACCGTCGAAGGCACCCAGGCGCACATCCCGAAGCTGGCCGAGGAATTCGGGCTGCGGGTAACGGTGGGGATCTGGATCAGCCCGGACCTTGAGCGTAACGAGCGCGAGATCGCCACGGCCATCGAACTGGCCAACACCTCGCGCAGCGTGGTACGGGTGGTGGTCGGCAACGAAGCCTTGTTCCGCGAGGAAGTGACGCCGGAAAACCTCATCCAGTACCTGGACCGTGTACGCGCGGCCGTGAAGGTGCCGGTGACCACCAGCGAGCAGTGGCACATCTGGAAACAGAACCCGCAACTGGCCAAGCATGTGGACCTGATCGCCGCCCACATCCTGCCCTACTGGGAATTCGTGCCCATGAAGGACTCGGTCGAGTTCGTCCTCGACCGTGCGCGGGAGCTGAAACACCAGTTTCCCCGCAAGCCGCTGCTGCTTTCGGAAGTGGGCTGGCCGAGCAATGGCCGGATGCGCGGTGGTGCCGATGCCACCCAGGCCGACCAGGCCATCTACCTGCGCACCCTGGTCAACACGCTCAACCGACGCGGCTTCAACTATTTTGTGATCGAAGCCTACGACCAACCCTGGAAAGCCAGTGATGAAGGCTCGGTCGGGGCCTATTGGGGCGTGTTCAACGCCGAACGCCAGCAGAAATTCAACTTCGAAGGCCCCGTGGTCGCCATTCCCCAATGGCGAGCCTTGGCAGTGGCCTCGGTGGTGCTGGCGATGATTGCACTGATGGTGCTGTTCATCGATGGCTCGGCCCTGCGCCAGCGTGGGCGCACCTTCCTGACGTTCATCACGTTCCTGTGCGGATCGGTGCTGGTGTGGATCGCCTACGACTACAGCCAGCAGTACAGCACCTGGTTCAGCCTTACGGTAGGCGTGCTCCTGGCCCTTGGCGCACTGGGGGTGTTCATCGTGCTGCTGACCGAAGCCCATGAGCTGGCCGAGGCGGTATGGACGCACAAGCGGCGGCGCGAATTCCTGCCGGTGCACGGCGACAGTGCCTACCGACCGAAAGTGTCGGTGCATGTGCCGTGCTACAACGAACCGCCGGAAATGGTCAAACAGACCCTCGATGCCCTGGCCGCGCTGGATTATCCGGACTACGAAGTGCTGGTCATCGACAACAACACCAAGGACCCGGCCGTGTGGGAGCCGCTCAAGGCCCACTGTGAAAAGCTCGGCGAGCGCTTCCGGTTCTTCCACGTCGCACCCCTGGCCGGTTTCAAGGGCGGCGCGCTCAACTACCTGCTCCCGCACACGGCCAAGGATGCCGAAGTGATCGCGGTGATCGACTCGGACTACTGCGTCGACCGTAACTGGCTCAAGCACATGGTGCCGCATTTCGCCGATCCGAAGATCGCCGTGGTGCAGTCGCCGCAAGACTACCGCGACCAGCACGAGAGCGCCTTCAAGAAGCTGTGCTACAGCGAGTACAAGGGCTTCTTCCACATTGGCATGGTCACCCGCAACGACCGCGATGCGATCATCCAGCACGGCACCATGACCATGACCCGGCGCAGCGTGCTGGACGAACTGGGCTGGGCCGAGTGGTGCATCTGCGAAGACGCCGAACTTGGCCTGCGGGTGTTCGAGAAGGGCCTGTCGGCGGCCTACGCCCACAACAGCTATGGCAAGGGCTTGATGCCTGACACCTTCATCGACTTCAAGAAACAGCGCTTCCGCTGGGCCTATGGCGCCATCCAGATCATCAAGCACCACGCCGCTGCCCTGCTGCGCGGCAAAGGCAGTGAATTGACCCGCGGCCAGCGTTACCACTTCCTGGCCGGCTGGCTGCCGTGGATTGCCGACGGCATGAACATCTTCTTCACGGTGGGGGCCTTGTTGTGGTCTGCCGCCATGATCATCGTGCCGCACCGGGTGGACCCGCCGCTGATGATCTTCGCCATCCCGCCGCTGGCGCTGTTCTTCTTCAAGGTCGGCAAGATCGTGTTCCTGTATCGCCGCGCCGTTGGGGTCAACCTCAAGGATGCACTGGCCGCTGCGCTGGCCGGGTTGGCGTTGTCGCACACCATCGCCAAGGCCGTGCTGTACGGGTTCTTCACCAGCAGCATGCCGTTCTTCCGCACGCCGAAAAATGCCGACAGCCATGGCTTGCTGGTGGCGATTTCCGAAGCGCGGGAAGAACTGTTCATCATGCTGCTGTTGTGGGGCGCTGCAGCCGGAATTTACCTGGTGCAGGGCTTGCCGAGCTCGGACATGCGCTTCTGGGTCGCCATGCTCCTGGTGCAGTCGCTGCCCTACCTGGCCGCGCTGGTGATGGCGTTTCTGTCATCACTGCCCAAGCCTGAAGCAAAGGCTACGGAAAAGGCTGTCGAGACGCCCTAGGCGTGAGGCCTTGCAGGCCGACCTGCCGGCCATCACCGGCAAGTCGCCTGCAAAAGGACTGCGTATTGTGCGAATGCGTGCAGGGCCGGGCTTGTCGGCGATTGGGCCGTGAAGCCCGGCATCGTTTGATATAAGATAACGCCCCTCAGCTTTCCCGCCTTGCCTTGCCCCGGAGTCCCCCATGACGGCCCCTGCCGAGCTCTCGCCTACCCTTCAACTGGCCTGCGACCTGATACGTCGTCCCTCGGTCACCCCCGTCGACGCCGATTGCCAGGCGCAGATGATGCAGCGCCTGGGCGCCGTGGGCTTCGAGCTTGAACCGATGCGCATCGAGGACGTCGACAATTTCTGGGCCACCCATGGCACCCAGGCAGGCCCGGTGCTGTGCTTTGCTGGCCATACCGATGTCGTGCCTACCGGCCCGGTCCAGCAGTGGCAACACGAGCCGTTCCAGGCGCTGATCGATGCCGACGGCATGCTCTGCGGCCGTGGCGCGGCCGACATGAAGGGCAGCCTGGCGTGCATGGTGGTGGCCAGCGAGCGCTTCGTGCGTGACTACCCAGGCCACCGGGGCCAGGTTGCCTTCCTGATCACCAGTGACGAGGAAGGCCCGGCCCATCACGGCACTAAGGCCGTGGTCGAGCGCCTCAAGGCGCGCAACCAGCGCCTGGACTGGTGCATCGTCGGCGAGCCCTCCAGCACCAACGTGCTGGGCGATGTGGTCAAGAATGGCCGTCGCGGCTCGCTCGGCGCCACGCTGACCGTACGCGGCAAGCAAGGCCACGTTGCCTACCCGCACCTGGCGCGCAACCCGATCCACCTGGCCGCGCCAGCGCTGGCCGAATTGGCAGCCGAGCATTGGGACCAGGGGAACGCCTTCTTCCCCCCAACCAGCTTCCAGATTTCCAATCTCAACGCCGGGACCGGTGCAACAAACGTGGTGCCCGGCGAACTGACGGCGCTGTTCAACTTCCGCTTCTCCACCGAGTCCACCGTGGAGGGCCTGAAGGCTCGGGTCTCGGCGATCCTGGACAAGCATGAACTGGATTGGTCGGTGGAGTGGGCGTTGTCCGGCCTGCCGTTCCTGACCGAGCCGGGCGAGCTGCTCGATGCGGTTTCGGCCAGCATCAAGGGCGTCACCGGCCGCGACACCCAACCCTCGACCAGCGGCGGCACCTCCGATGGCCGCTTCATTGCCACCATGGGCACCCAGGTGGTCGAACTTGGCCCGGTCAACGCCACCATTCACCAGGTCGACGAGCGCATCCTGGCGAGCGACCTGGACCTGCTGACCGAAATCTACTACCAGACCCTGGTACGGTTGCTCGCCTGATGCTGACCTGCCCACTCTGCCAGGCTGCCCTGAGCCCGCTGGACAACGGTGTGGTGTGCCCAGCGGGCCACCGCTTCGATCGCGCGCGCCAGGGCTACCTGAACCTGCTGCCGGTGCAGCACAAGAACAGTCGCGACCCAGGTGACAACCAGGCCATGGTCGAGGCACGCCGTTATTTTCTGGACGCTGGCCATTATGCACCGGTGGCCGGACGGCTGGCGCAATTGGCGGTCGAGCGCCAGCCAGGTACTTGGCTGGACATCGGTTGCGGCGAAGGCTACTACACCGCGCAATTGGCCCAGGCACTGCCTGATGCCCAAGGCTACGCCCTGGATATCTCCCGCGAGGCCGTAAAGCGTGCCTGCCGCCGCGCACCGGACGTCACCTGGATGGTAGCCAGCATGGCGCGCGTGCCGCTGGCCTATGCCAGCTGCCAGTTCATCGCCAGCGTCTTCAGCCCGCTCGACTGGGCCGAAGCCAGCCGTGTGCTGAGCCCAGGCGGTGGCCTGATGCGCGTAGGCCCTACCAGCGGCCACCTGATGGAGCTGCGCGAAGTGCTCTACGACCACGTGCGCCCCTATGCTGACGACAAGCACCTGGCCCTCGTGCCCCAGGGCATGTATCACGCCCATGGCGAGGTCCTGGAATTTCGCCTGAGCCTGGCCGAACCCCAAGCCCGCGCTGCCCTGCTCGCCATGACCCCGCATGGCTGGCGCGCCAGTGCAGAGCGTCGGGCGCGCGTGATCGAGCAGCCGGAACCGTTCGAGGTCACCGTCTCCATGCGTTTTGACTATTTCGTGCGCCAAGCATGAGCACACCCGGAGGTGTTATGCGCCAACCTGATATCGAGATTTATCTCAAAGACGCCGAAGTCGACCACAAGCAGATTGCAGCCTGGCTGACCCAGGCCATCGGCCCGTGCACCGAATGGAAGCAGAAAGGCCAGACCTACAAGTGCCAGGCCGGTAACATTCCGGTCACTTGGTTACCCAAAGCTGTAGGGAAATGGAACAGCCTGTACCTGGAAAGCGACCAGACGCCCTGGGCCGATGATATCGCCTGTGGTCGTGATGCCCACGCGGCTCTGGGTGTGGAAGTACGCTGTGCACCCGGCGGCTGGGTAGAGGAAGACGGCGAGGAAGATGCTGACCGCTGGGTGCGTATCAGTGCCGACGGCGAAGAGGAAATCACCTGGCGCACGTCGCCCTGATGGGCGTCCCTGAAGCTGCAAGCACAGCCGGCTTGCAGCTTCAGGCTTGAGCCTGGTCGCTCAGAGACCCACGACATCCTCGGCCTGCAGGCCTTTCTGGCCCTGCACGCAGGCATACTCGACCTGCTGGCCCTCGACCAGGCTACGATGCCCCTCACCCCGGATGGCCCGGTAGTGAACGAAGACATCTGCGCCCCCTTCCCGTTGAATGAAGCCATAGCCCTTGGCATCGTTGAACCACTTAACGTTCCCAGTCTCACGAGACGACATCTGCACTACTCCGGATTTTTATTGTGAAAATCGCCTTGCAGACACGAGACAATCGCCCCGAATCAGCGCCGCGTGCGTAAATCTCCTGCAAGCGGCAGGCCTGATCGGTGCTGGCGCATAAAAAAATTGAAGACAGGCCACGTGCACGTCAAGCTAGGCGCAATGCGAACGACTGGCCTATCTGGGCTAACCGCGCAGTGATCGCTGCGCTCGGCACTCTTCACCCTCAACCAGGGCTCTTTTCATGACCCGTTCTCCCCTGCACCGCTTGGTATTCGGCGTTCTGCGCCGGTTCTTGTACCTGTGGGTGCGCTCCGAAACCATCAATCAGTCAGCCCTGACCCTCAAGCTCGACCGCAGTCGCCCTGTGTTCTACGCCTTGCCTTCGCCTGCGCTGACGGACCTGGCGGTGCTCGACCACGAATGCACCAAGGCAGGGCTGCCACGCCCGGTACTGCCAGTGGTCGTCGGCCCCCTGCACGAGGCGGCTGCGTTCTTCTACCTCACCCCCGACCCGGACTGGCTGGGGCGCCATGACAAAAGTGGCGCCCCGCCTACCCTGGAGCGTCTGGTCGAAGTGCTCGGCCAGCACGCCGAGGAAGATGCGCAGATCATTCCGGTGAGTGTGTTCTGGGGGCAATCGCCCGACAGCGAGTCGAGCCCGTGGAAGCTGCTGTTTGCCGACAGCTGGGCGGTGACCGGCCGCTTGCGCCGCTTGCTGACCGTGCTGATCCTGGGACGCAAGACCCGGGTGCAGTTCTCCACCCCGATTCACCTGCGCGAACTCGTGCAGCACAACAAGGGCCACGCCCGCACCGTGCGCATGGCCCAGCGCCTGATGCGCGTGCACCTGCGCAACCTCAAGACAGCGGTCATCGGGCCGGACATCTCCCACCGACGCAACCTGGTCAAAGGCTTGATCCATGCGCCGTTGGTGCGCCAGGCCATCGCCGAGCACGCTGAGCGCGAGCACGTGCCCCAAGCCAAGGCCGAGGCACAGGCCCGCCACTACGGTAACGAAATCGCCTCGGACTACACCTACACGGCCATTCGCTTTCTCGAAGTGGTACTCAGCTGGTTCTGGCACAAGATCTATGACGGCATCAAGGTCAACCACATCGAGCAGGTCCAGGGGATCGCCCCGGGCCACGAGGTGATCTACGTCCCTTGCCACCGTAGCCATATCGACTACCTGCTGCTGTCGTACCTGCTGTTCAAGAACGGCCTGACACCACCGCATGTGGCGGCCGGCATCAACCTGAACATGCCCGTGGTGGGCAACCTGTTGCGCCGTGGTGGCGCGTTCTTCATGCGCCGGTCGTTCAAGGGCAACCCGCTCTACACCGCCGTGTTCAACGAATACCTGCATACGCTGTACACCAAAGGGTTCCCGGTGGAGTACTTCGTCGAGGGCGGCCGCTCGCGTACCGGCCGCATGCTCCAGCCGCGCACGGGAATGCTGGCCATCACCCTGCGCAGCTTCCTGCGCTCCTCACGCACGCCGATCGTGTTCGTGCCTGTCTACATTGGGTATGAGCGCGTACTCGAAGGCCGTACCTACCTCGGGGAGTTGCGCGGGGCGAGCAAGAAGAAAGAATCCATTTTCGACATTTTCAAAGTGCTGGGTGCGCTCAAGCAACGCTTTGGCCAGGTCTACGTCAACTTCGGCGAACCCATCCGCCTGGCCAGCTTTCTCGACCAGCAGCAACCCGGCTGGCGAGACCAGGACCACGGGCCACAGTACCGCCCGGCTTGGCTCAGCGAAACCACGACGCGCCTGGGCGATACCGTCGCCAGGCACCTGAACGGCGCAGCGGCCATCAACCCGGTCAACCTGGTGGCGCTGGCCCTGCTTTCCACCAGCAAGCTGGCCCTGGACGAACGTGCGCTGGTGCGCGTGCTCGACCTGTACCTGGCGTTAATGCGCCAGGTGCCCTACTCCGCACATACCACAGTGCCCGAAGGCGACGGTCAGGCCCTGATCGAGCATGTGCGCGGGATGGACCTGGTGGCAGAGCAGAAGGACGCGCTTGGGCGCATTCTGTACCTGGATGAAAACAACGCGGTACTGATGACCTATTACCGCAACAATGTCCTGCACATCTTTGCCCTGCCGGCCCTGCTGGCAAGCTTCTTCCTGAGTAGCTCGCGCATGAGCCGCGCCTTGCTTGGCCAATATGTCCATGCCTTGTACCCCTACCTGCAGGCGGAGCTGTTCCTGCGCTGGGACCCTGAGCAGTTGGACGAGGTGATCGACCAGTGGCTTGGCGCGCTGGTCGAGCAAGGCCTGCTTCGCCAGGACCACGACATCTTTGTCCGTGCAGCGCCCAGTTCTCGTCAGTTCGTGCTGCTGACCCTGCTGGCGCGCAGCATCACCCAGACCCTGCAGCGCTTCTACATGGCGACTTCGCTGCTGCTCAACAGCGGCCAAGGTACCCTGAGCGCCGAAGCGCTCGAAGCACTGTGCGTGATGATGGCCCAGCGCCTTTCGATCTTGCATGGCCTGAACGCACCGGAATTTTTCGACAAAAGCCTGTTCCGCCACTTCATCCAGACGCTGATCGACCAAGGTGTGCTGCGCGAGAATGCACACGGCAAACTGAGCTACAGCAACAAGCTAGGCGGGTTGGCCGAAGGCGTGGCCAAGCGCGTGCTGTCGGCCGAGTTGCGCTTGTCGATCCGCCAGGTTGCCCTGCACGGGGATGATGGCCTGGCAACGGCGACCCTATGAACCTTTTTCTGAATACAAGGACACTGCCATGACCCGCTCCTCCCTGCGTCTGACCACCCTGTGCGCCGGCCTGCTGCTGTCGGCCAGCGCCTTTGCCCTGTCGCTTGGCGACCTCAGCCAGAAGGACGCCACCGGTGGCCTGAAAGACGCACTGACCCAAGGCGCGCAGTTGGCCGTCAAGCAGCTGAGCACGCCGGGCGGCTTCAGCAACAACCCGGACGTGCGTATCGAGCTGCCCGGCAACCTGGGCAAGGCGGCCAAGGCCATGAAAATGTTCGGCAAAGGCGACCAGGTGGACGCGCTCGAAGCCGGCATGAACAAGGCCGCTGAGGCGGCCGTGCCGCAGGCCCAGGCGATTCTCGTCAACGCCGTGAGAAACATGACCGTGACCGATGCCAAGGGCATTCTAAGCGGCGGTCAGGATTCGGCCACCCAGTACCTGAACAAAAGCAGCCGCGAGCAGATCCGTGCCAAGTTCCTGCCAATCGTCAAGCAAGCGACCGACCAGGTCGGCGTGGCCCAGCAGTACAACGCCTTCGCCGCACAGGCCAAAGGCCTGGGGCTGATCAAGAATGACGCCAACATCGAGAACTACGTGACGGAAAAGGCAATGGACGGTTTGTTCGAGATGATCGCCAAGCAGGAGCAGAGCATTCGGCAGAACCCTGCCCAGGCCGCCACGAGCCTGGCCAAGAAGGTATTTGGCGCACTCTGATCGCTACCTGAAAGGGGCCCCGCCGCGGGCCCTTTTTACACCGCAGCAAAAAGGCCGCTAGTCGCGTTCCCTGACCTTGAACCAGGCGGCGTACAACGCCGGCAGAAACAGCAGGGTCAAGGCGGTGGCGACGATCAGCCCGCCCATGATCGCCACGGCCATTGGCCCGTAGAACACGCTGCGCGACAACGGGATCATGGCCAGAACGGCCGCCAAGGCCGTCAGCACGATAGGCCGGAAACGGCGCACCGTGGCTTCGACGATGGCCTGCCAGCGCCCTAGCCCGGATGCGATATCCTGCTCGATCTGGTCCACCAGAATGACCGAGTTGCGCATGATCATGCCCGCCAGGGCGATGGTCCCCAGCATGGCGACGAACCCGAACGGCTGGTTGAACACCAGCAGGAACAGGGTCACGCCAATCAAGCCCAGCGGCGCCGTCAGAAAGACCATGACCGTGCGAGAAAAACTGCGCAGCTGAATCATCAGCAGGCTCAACACGACCACGATGAACAACGGCATGCCGGCATTCACCGATTTCTGCCCACGTTCGGCATCTTCCACCGTGCCACCCACCTCTAGCAGATAGCCATCGGGCAACTTGGCCCGGATGCCTTGCAAGGTAGGCTGTACCTGCTTGACCACCGTGGCCGGCTGTACCTTGTCGTAGATATCGGCCCGCACGGTCACCGTCGGCAGACGGTCGCGGTGCCAGATGATGCCTTCCTCGAAGCCGTAGGTCAGCGTGGCCACCTGTGACAGGGCCACGCTACGCCCGTTGTCCGTGGGCAGCGACAAGCTGGCGAGCTGGCTCAGGTCGTTGCGTTCCTGTGAGGTGCCTCGCAGCAGGATTTCGATCAGCTCATCGTCTTCGCGGTACTGGCTGACCGCGGTGCCTGTGAGCGAGCTTTGCAGGAAACTGGACAACTGGCGGGTGCTGACGCCCAAGGCGCGGGCGCGGTCCTGGTCGATTTCCACGAACACGGCTTTGCTGGGCTCTTCCCAGTCCAGGTGCACATTGACCACATGGGGGTTCTCCCGCACCTTTTCTGCCACTTCCCGGGCCAGGGCGCGTGCTTGTTCGATGTGCTCGCCTGTCACTCGGAACTGCACGGGGTAGCCCACCGGTGGGCCGTTTTCCAACCGGGTGACGCGCGCGCGCAGATCAGGGAACTGCTGCTCGACCGTGCTGATCAGCCAACTGCGCAAGTCTTCGCGTGCTTGCATGGAGTCGGCCAATACCACGAATTGGGCGAAGCTGGCAGCGGGCAGTTGCTGATCCAAAGGCAAATAAAAGCGCGGCGACCCTGAACCGACATAGGCGACATAGTTGACGATGCCCTGTTGCTGCTTGAGCAACTGCTCAAGCTGCCGGACTTTCTCGCCCGTGTTGACCAGCGATGCGCCTTCGGCAAGCTTCAGGTCGACCATCAGCTCAGGACGCCCGGAGGCCGGGAAGAACTGCTGCGGTACGAAGCGAAACAGGAACACGCTGCCCACGAACGCGGCGATGGTCAGCACGATAACGGTCTTGCGGCGCCGCACGCACCATGCCACCACACGGCGCACACGCTGGTAGAAGGGCGTGGCATACGGGTCCGGTGCAGCGCCGCCGTTACCGTGGCGAGCGGCGTGTCGCTTGGCCAGATCCGGCAGCAACCGCTCGCCCAGGTAGGGCACGAAGAGCACGGCGGCCACCCAGGAGGTGAGCAACGCAATGGTCACCACCTGGAAGATCGACCGTGTGTACTCGCCGGTGCTGGAGGCAGCCGTGGCAATGGGCAGGAACCCGGCTGCGGTGATCAGGGTGCCGGTCAGCATGGGGAATGCCGTGCTGGTCCACGCATAGCTTGCCGCTTTCAGGCGGTCGAAGCCCTGCTCCATCTTGATCGCCATCATCTCCACGGCAATGATGGCGTCATCGACCAGCAACCCCAGGGCGAGCACCAGCGCACCCAGTGAGATCTTGTGCAGGCCGATGCCAAAGTAGTACATGGCGGCGAAGGTCATGGCCAGCACCAGGGGGATGGCCAGCGCCACCACCAACCCCGTGCGCACGCCCAGCGAAAAGAAACTGACCAACAACACGATCACCAGCGCCTCGCACAGCACCTGGACGAACTCGCCAACCCCTGCCTTCACCGCAGCGGGCTGGTCGGACACCTTGCGCAGCGACAAGCCGGCCGGCAAGCCGCGGGCCAGACGCTCGAATTCCGCTTCCAGGGCCTTGCCCAAGGTCAGGATGTCACCCCCATCCTTCATCGACACCGCCAGGCCGATGGCGTCTTCGCCCATGAAGCGCATCCGCGGCGCAGGCGGATCGTTGTAGCCCCGGTACACGCGCGCCACATCGCCCAGGCGAAACGTGCGCTCGCCCACGCGCAGTGGCAACTGGCGAATCTGCTCGACGCTGTCGAATCGCCCACTGACCCGCAGTTGCACACGTTCGCTGGGCGTTTCGAAGAACCCGGCCGTGCTCACCGCATTCTGCTCCTGCAACGCCTGCTGCACCGCCTGCAAAGGGATGCCGAGGGTGGCCAGCTTGACGTTGGACAGTTCGATCCAGATTTTCTCGTCCTGCAAACCGATCAGCTCGACCTTGCCCACATCCTTGACCCGCTGCAGCTGGATCTGAATACGGTCCGCATAGTCCTTGAGGACCGCATAGTCGAAACCCGGCCCAGTCAGCGCATAGATGTTGCCGAACGTGGTGCCGAACTCATCGTTGAAGAACGGGCCCTGCACCTCGGGTGGCAGCGTGTGGCGGATGTCGGCGACCTTCTTGCGTATCTGGTACCACAATGTGGGGATATCGGCCGAGTGCAGAGCGTCGCGGGCCATGAAGGTCACCTGCGATTCACCGGGGCGCGAGAACGAGACGATCTTTTCGTACTCGCCGGTTTCCATGAGCTTTTTCTCGATGCGCTCCGTGACCTGGCGCGCCACCTCCTCAGCGGTGGCGCCGGGCCACAGGGTGCGGATGACCATGGCCTTGAAGGTGAAGGGCGGGTCTTCGCTCTGACCCAGCTTGGTGTAGGACAGCGCGCCAACGCCCGCGAGCAGTATCATCAAAAAGAGTACGATCTGGCGGTTGCGCAGCGCCCAGGCAGAGAGGTTGAAACCCATCCCGAGTTACTCCTTGCCCGTCAGGTCGACTGTACGGTTGGCGCGGTCCACGGGTCGCACCTGCTGGCCTTCGCGCAGCACATGACCGCCGGCTGCCACCACCCAGTCGTCAACCGCAAGCCCCGCGAGCACAGGCACGCTGTCAGTCCCATAGGCGCCAAGCTGCACCGCGACCCGCTGCACACGGTGCTCGCCAGTGACCCGCCAGACGTACGCCTGGCCGGCTTCAGCCGTGACGGCCGACAGGGGAACCGACAACGGCACCTGACCTGGGTGGGCGACCAATACCCTGGCGCTCTGCCCCAGCGTTGCCGGCACCTCGTTGGAGGTAAAGGCAACCCGAGCCGCGTAGGTTCTGGAGCGCGGATCGGCGGCCGGCGACAGCTCGCGGATCCGCCCCTCGAAGCGCCGCCCCGGGTGCGACCACAGCTCCACGGTGACCGGCTGGCCCACGGCGAAGCGGGCGTATTGCTGCTCGGGGACGGCGATGGCCACTTCGCGCTCGCCGTCAGCTGCCAAGGTCAATACCGTCTGACCCGCAGCGACGACTTGACCGACTTCGACCAGGCGCCTGGCTATCACCCCTGCCTGAGGCGCGCGCAACACAGCGTAGTCGGCCTGGTTACCCGCCACGTCGAACTCGGCCTTGGCCTGCTTGAGCCTGGCGACCCCAGCGCGATAGAGGTTTTCGGCGTTGTCGTACTGCGAGTGGCTGATCATCTGCTTGTCGAGCAACTTTTGGTAACGGTCACGCTCGGTGCGCACCAGCGCCAGGTTGGCCTCGGCACCGGCTACCTGCGCACGGTTAGCCTCCAACTGCAGGCGCACATCCTGCGGGTCCAGCTCAGCCAGCGGCTGGTTGAGCTTGACCCGTTGCCCTTCTTCGACAAGCCGCTTGCTGACCTTGCCACCAATGCGAAAAGCCAGTTCCGGCTCCAGTCGCGCCCTGACCTCGCCTGGGTAGTTATCGGCCATCGCCTCGGCTGGCCGCGGCTGAACCACCAAAGCAGGGCGAACCACCGCAGGTAATGCAGGTTCCTGATTGCACGCCGTAAGCATCAAGAGAACCATGGGCAGGGCAAGGCTGAGGGCACGGGGCAACATCGGGAATCCCTTCGCAAAATGCTGATCGAATATTTGAACTGGCCGGTATAGTAAGTCAGCCATCAAGGCACGGGAAGAGCATCCCGAGGTTTTTTTGGAGCGTTTGCGCGCTATTGCGGTCAAGAACAGCGAGCCACGCCCAAGCCGTATAAGATAGGCAACCTTCAAGGCAGATGCAGATCCCAATGTCCAACGACGTCTCCAGCGGCCCAGGCCGCCCAAAGGACCTTGCCAAGCGCCAGGCCATTCTCGAAGCGGCCAAGTCGCTGTTTCTGAGCCTGGGTTACGCAAGTACCAGCATGGATGCGGTCGCGGCGGCAGCGGGTGTATCGAAGCTGACGGTGTACAGCCACTTCACCGACAAACAGACACTGTTCTGCTCGGCGGTCATGGCCACGTGTCAGTTGCAGTTGCCCGATCAACTGTTCGAATACCCCGAGCACGCGCCGATAGAAGAAGTGCTCTTGACCATCGCCCGCAGTTTCCAGGCCCTGATCAGCAGTGACGAAGCCGTCAAGCTCAGTCGCCTGATCATGGCCCAGGGCAATAGCGATCCAGGCTTTGGCGAGTATTTCTACGAGGCCGGGCCCAAGCGGGTGCTGGCGGGAATGGAGGCCTTGCTGCGCGGGGCCGACGAGCGCAGGCTGTTGCGGATCGATGACCCGCTCAGGGCAGCGGAGCATTTCTTCTGCCTGGTAAAAGGCGCGCCGGATTACCGCCTGATGCTGGGCTGCGCCGAGCCGCTGTGCGGCGAAGCGGCCGAGGCGCATGTGTGCGAGGTGGTCGAGGTGTTTCTGCGCGCATTCAGGCCCTGAGTCGGACCAGACTCGACAACCCACGTTGATCGTCCAGGGTTGCCTGCGGCGCAGGGCCCGGCCACTCTCATGCGGTGCTCAGCCTTTCAAGGCCTTCTTGGGGTAGATGTCATAGCGGCTCGACTTGCCCTCAAGGCCGTGGCTGGGTTTGGGTCCGTCGATGATCGGCGCCTTGCGCGGTCGCTTGACCACCACGCGGTGGGTCGCCAACGCCAGCGCCGCTTCGAGCAGCGCCGGGGCGTCCAGGTCGTCGCCGACCAACGGGCGGAACACGCGCATTTCCTTTTTCACCAGTGCGCTCTTGTCCCGGTGGGGAAACATCGGGTCCAGGTAGATCACCTGCGGCGGCTCGCCTTCCCAGTTGCGCATGCACTCGATGGCGTTGCCCGTCAGCAGGCGCATGCGCGCGACGATTGGCCCGACGTCCTCATCGGCACGGGCCCGCGCCAACCCGTCTTCCAGTAGCGCAGCCACAAGCGGCTGGCGCTCGATCAGGGTCATGTGGCAACCCAGACTGGCCAGCACGAAGGCGTCCTTGCCAAGCCCTGCGGTAGCGTCGAGTACCACCGGCCTCACACCCTGGGCGATGCCCACGGCCTTGGCGATCATCTGCCCGTTGCCACCGCCGAACTGGCGCCGGTGGGCAGCCTGGCCTTCGACGAAGTCGACCCGCACCGGGCCGGGGGCCTGGGGCCCCAACTGCTGGACCTGCAAACCCTCGGGGCCCAGCTGAACGGCGAACTGCGCGTCGTCATTCTGCAAGGGCAAGCCCAAGCGCTGCGCCCATGCCTGCGCCTGGCCCGCATACTCCTCGGACATCGCCTCGACCCTGATCCCCACGCCTTGCTCTTGCATCGCTCACACCTGAAAAAAACAACCTGGCCCTTAATGAACCGGCCAACGCGGCCGATACAGGCAATATCCCGCTATTCTGCCAGAGCACAACGCGCGCGACTGCCATGTCAGAAATTCTTCCTATCGGCTTGACCTACCTGTCGCCTGTCGACAACTACAGTCAGCACAACACCCAGGCACTGGGGGGCGTCAGCCACCTGTGGCAGGATTTCTTCGCCCGGGCAATGGCGGAGCAATCTGAAACGCCCGTCGACAGCGTCAGCCAGTCATTCGTGCAGTACGACCAGGCCAGCGGAGAACCTGTCGGCGGCGCCCGTGCCCTGGCCTTGATCGACGCGCAACGCGCCTGCCCGGTGCAAGACACCGTGGTCGCGCCACCCGAGCCGTTGTTCCTGCCCAAGGCCGAACTGGAGGCCAACCTGCTGCCGCCCGCCCCCGAGCCGTTCGGTGCGCTGGAAATGATCGAGCAGCAGCGTCAGCTTGATATCGACAACAGTTGGGTTCGGCCCGTGGTCGCCCGTCAGGGCCAACCCTTAGCTGAACCGGGTCCCGGCCCTGCACCACGGCCTCTGTTCCTGCCGATCGCCGAGTTCGACAGCACGTTGCTGGACCCGGCCCCCGAACCGTTCGATGAACCGACCCTGGCACGCCAGCAGCACGACCTGGCCTTTGACATGCACTGGGCGCGCCCAGTGGTGTTGAACAACGTGCGCGCTTACGCCTGAGGCTAACGGCACACCTGCCAACGGCCCATGTCCACATGAAAGTGATCGCGGTGCGCAGCATTGTACTCCGGCCCCAGCACCGTGCTGAAGTGCTCGCACGCCGCCTGACGTACCTCACGCAAGAACATCGCCTTGTCCCCGGTCCCCTGCCAGTCGCGCGCCAGGACGATGCGTTGGCCGTCCCGCAGGCGAAAACCTGCAATGTCCAGGGCGTTGGCGCTGGCATGCTGGCTCAAGCGCCCTGCCTTGCGGTTGTAGACGTTGCGGCAGGCAAAGCTACCCAGGTGATCGACCTGCACCACCGGCTGACCCAGCACGCGCTGAGCCACCGGCTGAAGGCCGTGGCGCTCGAACAAGGCATAGGCGACCGCCAGCGGGCAACTGGCCAGGAAACTGCTGCTCAGGCGGGCCTGGCCACCCTCGATACGCCAGACATTGCTCAGTGGGCATTTGGCCGAGGCTGGGCTGTCAGCCTGCGCCCGGTAGCGCAGTTGACTGCTTTGAAGCGCCTGTTGGCAAAGCGCCGGGTCGTCGCGCAGACGCTTGAGCTTGAAGCCAGTCAGCCAGTTGGGCGGCTGGCTGACGTCCAAGGGGGCAAGCGGGTTCCACTGCGCAGGCGGGCGCCAGCCCAGGTGCCACGCCTGGCCGGCGGCCAGCACCAGCACGCCCAGAAGCAGCAGAACGACCTTCATCCGCGGCGGAACAGCTCATTGAGCTGATCGAACGGCAAGGCCTGCTCGGCGTAGCCAAACGTACCCTGTTCACGGATTTCCTGCGCAGCCCGCTGTAAGGCGCCAAAGGCCGCACGCGCCATCGACGAACCGACGCTAACGCGCCGTACACCCAGGTCCTGAAGCTGGTTGACGCACAACGGCACCCCCGCCATGCCCATCAGCACGTTCAGTGGGCGAGGCGCCAGCGCCTGCACCACTGCCCGCACTTCCTCGGCCGTACGCAGCCCAGGGGCGTAGAGCACATCGGCGCCCGCCTCGGCGAAAGCCTGCAGGCGCTCGATGGTGTCGTCCAGGTCCTGGCGCCCGTGCAGCAGGTTTTCCGCGCGCGCGCACACGGTGAAGGGAAAAGGCAGGCTGCGCGCCGCCTGCACGGCAGCACGAACACGCTCCACCGCAAGGCCCTTGTCGTAGATAGGTGACGCGGCGCGGCCACTGGCGTCCTCGATGGAGCCACCGACCAGCCCTGCCTCAGCAGCGCGCAGAATGGCCTGGGCGCAATCCTCGGGCAGATCCCCGAAGCCGTTCTCAAGGTCCGCAGCCACTGGCAATGCGGTGGCGTCGACGATTTCGCCTGCGTTGTCCAGCACGTCATCGAGGCTTAGCGCCCCTTCGGCATCCGGGCGCCCCAGGCTGAAGGCAAGCCCGGCGCTGGTGCTGGCCAAGGCCTCGAAACCCAGGCTGGCCAGCAGCTTGGCTGAACCGGCGTCCCAGGGGTTGGCCATGACGAAGGCGCCATCGCGTTGATGCAAGGCCTTGAAGGCTTCGGCTCGCAGGGTTTGCACATCCATGATCAAGCACTCCGGCAATGGGGAAGAAATCAGAGCAGGCCCAGCTGTTCGACCTCCGGCGCTCGCGGCAATTCCGGCAGTGCGGCCAGCCCGGGCAGGCGTAACATGAGCCGCTGGTGGAAACGTTGCGCCAACGCGGCCGCCAGGCGGTTGTCAGCAGTGTGCAAGAAGATGTACGGGCTGCGCCCCTCTTCGATCCACGCAGCCAACTTGTCCACCCAAGGGGTCAGGAAGGGTTCGTTGTACTCAAGCGCCGGATGGCCGATGAAGCGCACCTGCGGACGCTGACTGAACGCGGCTGGTCGCGGCGGAACGTTGGGCTTCTTGGACTGGGCATGCACGATGGCGGGGTCAGTGGAGGTACAGCTGAACAGCGCCCTGGGATCGAGACACACCCGCTCGACACCCAAGTCGGCCAGCAGGCGGTTGAGCGCGCGTTCATCCTCGCCCTTGGCGAAGAACGCCGGATGGCGCACCTCCACTGCAACGTTTACACCCACCTGCTGCAGAAACTGGCTCAGCTCTGCCAGTCGCCCCGGGCCGTACGAAGCGGGCAACTGCAGCCAGTAAGGGGACACGCGCGGCCCGAGCGGCGCCATCAGGCGAATGAAGTCAAAGGCAGGTTCGAGATGGTCGCGCAGGTCGCCACCGTGGCTGATGTCGCGGGGGAACTTGGCCGTGAAGCGAAAATGCGCTGGCATCGTTGCCGCCCACCGGACCACCGTGGCAGGCGATGGCCTGGCATAGAACGTGGTATTGCCTTCGACGGCATTGAAGACCTGGCTGTACAGCCCAAGCATTTGCGCGGCGCTGGCGTCGGCAGGGTACAGGTACTCACGCCAGGCGTTTTCGCTCCACGAGGGGCAGCCAATGAAATAGGGGATGGACGGCAGGCTCATCCGTCAAATGTACAGGTCGAGCCCCAGTACTTCCATGTCCCAGTCGGTAAAGCCTGCTGTGCTCAGGTAACTGGCAAGTGCCGAGGCGGTGCGCCGGTCACGGGCGCGGGGGAACACCATGTCCTGCTGACGGGCTGGCAGCGTCCCGGTACGGCGACGAGCAGCAGGCTCCTGGGCTGCCATGGCGACCTCTTCCACCAGTTCGCCATCATCGGCCACGTCATCATGCACCGCTGCCTTGCGCGGCGTACGCTTGATCGGAAAGGACTGTGATGAGAAACCGTCGACACGCATGGCATGAGCACCCAGGACCAATGATGGCAATTTAGCAGCATTGATGGCCCGCCGCTAATGCTCGATTGAGAACTTGACCACACTTTATGCAAAAGGTTGTAGCACTATCGAGCGTGCCCGACGAACAGCCTTACTGCTTTTTGGGCGTTGCCACGTTATCGCGCAGGTAAATCGGCTGAGCCTGCTCAGCTGCGATAGCTTCACCCCGGGCCCAGGCAAAGCGCGCCAGGCTCAGCACATCAAGGGCACTGGGCAAGGCCGAGGGGTCGCTTGCGTCAGCAGTGACCGCTAGGCGCTCGGCATAGCCCCAACCCGTACCTGCTCCGAACCATGGTCCTTGCGCCCCTGCTGGCAACGCCACACGTTCGGGTGGCAGCACCGCTTCAGCGCCTTGCAGGCGCATTTCCCCGGCTACGGCCTGATAGCAGCCCCAGTACACCTCGTCCATACGCGCATCGATGGCGGCGGCCACTTGCTGGGCACCCTGTTGACGCAGTGCGCCCTGGGCCAGCGCTGCGAGATTGGACACCGGCAACACGGGCCGCTCCAGGGCGAAAGCCAGCCCCTGCACCACGCCGATGGCAATGCGCACACCAGTGAACGCACCCGGGCCACGGCCGAACGCAATGGCATCGACCGTGCCCAGGGCTACACCGGATTCGGCCAGCAGTTGCTTGATCATTGGCAGCAACTTCTGGGCATGCATGCGTGGGATCACCTCGTAATGGCTGGTTACCTCACCGTTATGCAGCAGTGCAACGGAACAGGCTTCGGTGGCGGTATCCAGGGCCAACAAGGTGGTCATCGAACAGGTATCCAGGTGTGAGTGGGAAAGAGCGCGAGTATAGAGCAGCCGCGCCTTCGTGTCCCAAAGGGCCGCCGTGTGGGCTGCCGGGGATACGCCCACACCGCACAAGGCCAAAAACGACAACGGCCCGCAAGCGGGCCGTCGTTCAATGACAATGTGCCGATCAGCTCAGCGCGGCCAGTACCTTGGCAGTGATCGCTTCTACCGAGCCCACACCTTCGATGTGGCTGTACTTGGGCTTGCCACCGTTGGTCGCCGACAGCTTCTGGTAGAAGTCTACCAGTGGCTTGGTCTGGCTGTGGTAGACCGACAGGCGATGGCGAACGGTTTCTTCCTTGTCGTCATCGCGCTGGATCAGGTCTTCGCCAGTGACATCGTCCTTGCCTTCGATTTTCGGCGGGTTGTACTGGACATGGTAGGTACGGCCCGAGGCCAGGTGCACACGACGGCCTGCCATGCGGCCAACGATCTCTTCGTCGTCCACGGCGATCTCGACCACGGCATCAATGTTCACGCCCGCATCGTCCATGGCCTCTGCCTGTGGGATAGTGCGCGGGAAACCGTCGAACAGGCAGCCGTTGGCGCAATCAGGCTGGGCGATGCGCTCTTTGACCAGGCTGATGATCAACTCGTCGGAGACCAGTTGGCCGGCATCCATGACTTTTTTCAGCTCCAGGCCCAGGGGCGTGCCGGCCTTGACCGCCGCACGCAGCATGTCGCCGGTGGAGATCTGTGGAATACCGAACTTTTCGGTGATGAACTTTGCCTGAGTACCTTTACCGGCCCCGGGAGCTCCCAGCAGAATTACGCGCATCTTGTGCTCCTCAAATTTTTGTATGCAATTCAATGGATTCGGCAACCAGGGCCAAGTCCGGAAATTAGGTATGACCATGAATCGGTCAGAAGGCTGCTCAAGATACACAGCGCCTGCCAGCCCGACAAGCGTCCCAAAGTTGCATGAATGCACCACTTCAGGTCGAGCGGGTCAGTGGTTGCGCCCAGCGCAACCCCCGTGCCGTCGCTGTTCGATGCCCCCCTGCACCTTTCTGAAGCAGCCCCGCCCCCTCCCCTCAACCGGTGTTGCGCAGCCCCGCGGCGATACCGGCGATGGTCACCAGCAACGCCTGCTCCAGCGGGCTGTCCAGAGCGGCCTGGCGGTCACGCGAACGCGCCAGCAGTTCTGCCTGCAGCCGATGCAGCGGGTCCAGGTAGGTGTTGCGCAGGCGGATGAATTCCAGGGTTTCGGGGCTATGCGCCAGTAGCACCTGCTGCCCGGTCAGGCTCAGCACGACCTGGCACGACTGCGACAATAGGTCGCGCAGCTGTGTACCTAAAGGTAGCAGGTGCGGTTGCACCAGACGTTGGTCGTAGGCCTCTGCAATTTGGGCATCGGCTTTGGCCAGGACCATCTCCAGCATGTCGATGCGCGTGCGGAAGAACGGCCACTGCTCGCGCATCTGCGCAAGCAACGGGCCCTGCCCGGCAGCCAGCGCGTTGTTCAGTGCCGTCTCCCAACCCAGCCAGGCTGGGAGCATCAGTCGAGTCTGGGTCCAGCCGAAGATCCAGGGGATGGCCCGCAGGCTTTCGATACCGCCGGCACGTCGCTTGGCCGGGCGACTGCCCAGCGGCAGGCGC
This sequence comes from Pseudomonas sp. UBA5568, assembly GCF_002425525.1. Taxonomy (NCBI): domain Bacteria; kingdom Pseudomonadati; phylum Pseudomonadota; class Gammaproteobacteria; order Pseudomonadales; family Pseudomonadaceae; genus Pseudomonas; species Pseudomonas sp. UBA5568. Next base: position 32,759 of record NZ_DIMK01000055.1, read on the forward strand.
CCCAACTCCTGCTCGGGGGTCGACTGGCGGAAGTACTCGACGAAGTCCGGGTGCTCACGCACCACGTCGCGGTAGGCCTTGACCCCATCGGCAGCCATCTGATCCATGAGGTCGCGCCAGGCCGGCTGCGGGGGCGGCGGTGGCAGCAGCGTGGCTTCGAGCACGGCGGCCAGATACAGGTTGAGGTTCTGCTCGGCAATGCCAGGCAAGCCGAACTTGAAGCGGATCATCTCCCCCTGTTCGGTGGTGCGGAACCGCCCGGCGACCGAACCCGGCGGTTGCGACAAAATGGCGGCGTGAGCCGGGCCGCCGCCGCGCCCCACCGTACCGCCCCGGCCATGGAACAGCAGCAACTCGACCTGGTGCTCGGCGCAAATGCGCACCAGGCTTTCCTGGGCGCGGTACTGGGCCCAGGCCGCGGCCGTGGTGCCCGCATCCTTGGCCGAATCGGAATAGCCGATCATGACCTCCTGAGGGCCATGCAGGCCGGCGCGATAACTGGGCAGCGCCAGCAGACGCTGCATCACCGGGCCCGCGTTATCCAGGTCAGCCAGGGTTTCGAACAGCGGCACCACCCGCATCGGACGGGTCAGGCCGGTTTCCTTGAGCAGCAATTGCACCGCTAGCACGTCCGACGCAGCACCTGCCATCGAAATCACGTACGAGCCCAGCGAGGCGCCTGGCGCCGCGGCGATCTCCCGGCAGGTGGCCAACACCTCGGCCGTCTCGTCCTGAGGCTCGAAGTGGGCTGGCAGCAGCGGCCTACGGTTGGCCAGCTCCTGTTCCAGGAAGTCAATACGCTGTTCCTCATCCCAGTCGGCATACCGGCCCATGCCTAGGTACTCGGTGATTTCGCTCAGCGCATCACGGTGACGCGCGGCGTCTTGGCGCACGTCCAGCCTGACCAGGAAGAGGCCGAAGGTCACGGCCCGGCGCAGGCAGTCCAGCAGCGGGCCATCGGCGATGATGCCCATGCCGCAGTCATGCAGCGACTGGTGACACAATTGCAACGGTGCAACCAGCTCGCGGTTGTCCACCAGCACGTCAGGCCCAGGCGGTACGTTGGCAGACAGTGCCGAATGGGCCCAGCTGCGAGTTGCCCGCAAGCGCTCGCGCAGTTGCTTGAGCAGCGCACGGTAAGGCTCCGGGCTGTCGCCCACGTGCTCGCGCAAGGCCGTACTGGCCTGTTGCATGGAAAGCTCGGCCGCCAGCGCATCGATATCGCGCAGGAACAGGTCCGCTGCCATCCAACGCGCCAGCAGCAGGACTTCCCGGGTGACCTTGGCGGTAACATTGGGGTTGCCGTCCCGGTCGCCGCCCATCCACGAAGCGAAGCGGATGGGGGCCGCCGTCAGTGGCAGCCGCTGGCCGGTCGCCTCCTGCAGGGCGTGATCGACTTTGCGCAGGTGGTTGGGGATGGCGTGCCACAACGAGTGCTCGATCACGGCGAAGCCCCATTTGGCCTCATCCACGGGCGTGGGGCGTGTACGGCGGATTTCCTCGGTATGCCAGGCCTCGGCAATCAGACGGCGCAAGCGGTCGCGGATCTGCGCGGTTTCGGCGGGGGTCAGGTCGCGATGATCCTGGGCAGCCAGCTGGGCGGCGATGGCGTCGTACTTCTGGATCAGGGTACGCCGCGAGACTTCGGTAGGGTGCGCAGTGAGCACCAGCTGGATATCCAGGCCAGCCAACTGCCGCGCCAGGTCCTGATCGTCATGGCCGGCCTGCTTGAGGCGGGCCAGCAGCTCCGGCAGCACGCGGGCCTCGAAGGGCTCGGGCTGGTCGGCATCGCGGCGTCGTATCAATTGGTATTGCTCGGCCATGTTGGCCAGGTTGAGGAACTGGTTGAATGCCCTGGCCACCGGCAACAGTTCGTCATCGTCCAGATCACCCAGGGTCGAGCTGAGCTCTTCGCCGGCATTGCGTCGATCAGCTTTCGCGCTGTGACGAATATCCTCGATCTTCTGCAAAAATTCATCGCCATACTGGTGACGAATCGTGTCGCCGAGCAGCTCTCCCAGCACATGGACATCTTCACGCAAACGCACATCGATATCGGTCATTGGCCCTCTCCGTGGCGCAGCTCAAGCGCCTGGCATGCCTTGTTAGGCTCATCGCGCTGCCTGTGAGGCCGCGACCTCATGCCAGAGTGCCAAGAGCAAGGCGGCGATGGCAAGCCATGCACACCCAAAGCAAACTAATGTCGATGCTCACCACTCTCATGCCTTGCGTGCCCTAGCAGGCGCTAACAGAGGTCATCATGAAAATTCGTGAACTCGCCCAGCACTGGGAACAGAACGCGGCCGGCACCCTCAGCCGTACCGAACATGTGTTGCACCTTGATCTGGAGTCCGAAGCGCGCCTGGCGGCGCTCATCGACATGTACCCCAAGCGAACCGCCGAAGCGCTACTTGGCGAACTGGTCGGTGCGGCGCTGGAGGAGCTGGAGGCAAGCTTCCCCTATGTCCAGGGACGCCAGGTCATCGCCACCGATGAAGAGGGTGATCCCTTGTACGAAGACGTAGGGCCCACGCCCCGCTTCCTCGCACTTTCGCGTCAGCATTTGCATGCGCTGAACGGGGCGGGGGGAGATGACAAATGACCGTCGCCCGACCAAGACTTCGGTTTCTGGCCGTAGCGAAAACCGCTTGGGCAGGCAAAAGTTCCGCTGAATTTCAGCTGACCGATTAGTCAGAAAGAGTTACTCGTAATCTGGACTTTTTACTGAACTATTCGAAAATTCTTCCAGTCGGAGCCAATAGCCATCACGCTAAAACCCTGCACACCGGTACTTGTGCGCCATTCAGCTGAAGCGCATGAAAACGGTCCGGGGAATGAGCGATGGACTGCTACGGACATCGTCATTATCAGGAGTGATCCAATGGAGCTGACCACCATGAAAACCCGCACTGTCAAACCTTCATCCACTTACGTGCGCGGGTTCAAGCTGGCCGCGCTGGCCCTGGGCAGTAGCCTGGTCCTGGCTGGCTGTGCAGGCAACCCGCCAACCGAACAGTATGCTGTGACCCAGTCCGCCGTGAACTCTGCCGTCAGCGCAGGCGGCACCGAGTACGCTGCTGTCGAAATGAAAGCAGCTCAGGACAAGTTCAAGCAGGCCGAAATCGCCATGCATGACAAGAAGTACGACGAAGCCAAGCGTCTGGCCGAACAGGCCGAATGGGACGCGCGTCTCGCCGAACGTAAGGCCCAGGCGGCCAAGGCCCAGAAGGCCGTACAGGACGCCCGTCAAGGCGCCCAGGACGTACGTGAGGAAGGCCTGCGCAGCGCTCAATGAGCCCTGCCCTGTCTCCCTTAGCCTTCGCACTCGATCAAAGGATGAACACTATGCGCAAACACGTCATGATTCCCGCCCTCCTGGCCCTGAGCGTCGGTCTCGCTGCCTGCTCGCACGACCCGAACGCCAACCTGGAAGCGGCTCGCACCAACTTCTCTTCCCTGCAGAGCGATCCGCAGGCCAGCAAAGTGGCTGCCCTTGAAACCAAGGACGCCCAGGACTGGCTGAACAAGGCTGACAAAGCCTACATGGACCGCGAAGACGAGCAGAAGGTCGACCAACTGGCCTACCTGACCAACCAGCGTGTTGAAGTGGCCAAGCAGACCATCGCACTGCGCACTGCTGAAGGCGACCTGAAAAACGCCGCCGCGCTGCGCGCACAGGCCAAGCTGGACGCCCGTGACGCCCAGATCGCCAAGCTGCAGCAAAGCCTGAACGCCAAGCAGACCGAGCGCGGCACCCTGGTGACCTTCGGCGACGTGCTGTTCGACTTCAACAAGGCTGAGCTCAAGAGCAATGCCTACCCGAACATCACCAAGCTGGCTCAGTTCCTTCAGGAAAACCCTGAGCGCAAAGTGATCGTCGAGGGTTACACCGACAGCGTCGGCTCGGCCAGCTACAACCAGTCCCTGTCCGAGCGTCGCGCCGGCAGCGTACGCATGGCACTGGTCCGCGCAGGCGTAGACCCAGCGCGCATCGTTGCCCAGGGCTACGGCAAGGAATATCCGGTTGCGGATAACTCCAGCAACTCGGGCCGTGCCCAGAACCGTCGTGTGGAAGTGACCATTTCCAATGACAACCAGCCAGTTGCACCGCGTTCTTCGATGAAGTAACGCTGCACGGCAGGAACAAGAACCCCGCGCTGGAGCGTCCCTCCACNNCCAGCGCGGGGTTCTTTTTTGGTGCTACCGGTTAGCCACGTAGGCCCTATCGCACCTGCTGCGGCGTATCGGCGCCCACGCAGCGTACGGCGCGCTTGCGGCTGTCGACGAGCACGCCACTGAGGCCTTTTTGCTGAGTGTCGAACAGTACCAGCACGCCATCGGCGCACTGGGCTACCTGCGCTGCGGGCTCCAGTGACACCTTGTAGTCTTCGCCCGGTACCGTCTTGAGCATGGTGAAATCCTGCAGCAACAAGGCATCCTCAGGCTTGGCGAAGTGCAGGTAGCCGTAGTACCACAGGGCCCCCACCGTCACGATAATGCTGCCGACTCCTGTCAGGATCAGCGGTATGGCGTTGCGTTCTTCGCTCATTGCGGGTTCTTCTCGTCATAGGCATTGGGCACTTCGGCGAGCCGCCGCAGGCCGGTGAAGTGGCTGGGGTCATCCAGAAAACGCAGCATCACTTCACGCCAGGTAGGGTCGGCGAACGTCTGCACGTGTCCACCTCGGGTCAACTGCAGCACCCGTGGAGGGGGTGCCTGCTGATACAGGCGGATGACGTTGTTCATGGGCACCAGGTCATCATCGATGCTGTGGAAAAAGAGCTTGGGCGGGCTGGTCAGCTGTCCGACGGACTCGATGGCGCTATCGGCATCGGGCACCAGCCAGGACAACGGCACCTGAAGCGGCCAGGTCATCCACGAGGTGCTCAAGGCGTATCGGCCCACCGCCCGGTAGCTGGCCGGAACGCCGTCGAACACCAGAGCGCTGAAGCGTTCGCGCTGCTCGGGATGGGCCGCCAGGTAGTGGATGGCCATGGCACCGCCCAGGCTCTGCCCCAGCAAGACCAGGGGCTTGCCCTTGACCTGCGGAGACTGGTCGAGCCAGGCCATGGCGGCGGCGATATCCTGATAGACCTCAGGTAGCCGCGGCTTGCCATCGGACAGGCCGTAGCCTCGGTAGTCGATCATCAGCACTTGGTAACCCTGCTCCGGCAACCAATAGCTGCCGCCCAGGTGACCGGGCAGATTGCCCCCATTGCCGTGCAGGTGCAGTACCGTACCCTTGACCGCCACACCTGGTTTGGCCGGCAGCCACCAGGCATGCAGGCGTACACCGTCGGCGGCGACCAGGGTGACATCGCTGTAGGCGAGCCTGGCGCGCTCTGGCGTGAACGCTTGGCCCCGCTCAGGGTAGAACAGCAAACCGCTGCACCCGCTCAGCAGCACCAGCACCATGCCCGCCGTCAGCAGGCGGAGCCCGTCAAAGGATATTCGCGTAGTCGGTTTCAATACGGTCCAGGCTCAAGTGGTTGAGGAAGTTGGAAAAGCACATCCAGGCCGACAAGGCGTTCAAGTCGCGGAATTGCTCAGGCAGGTACTTGGGCGGCTCCACCAGGCCCTCCTCGACAAGCTGGCGCAGGGTGCGCATGTCTTCGAGGGTGGTCTTGCCACAGAACAGCAGCGGTATCTGCTCCAGCTTGCCCTTCTTCACGGCCAACTGAATGTAGTTGTAAACCATGATGAAGCCCTTGAGGTAGGACAAGTCCTTGGTGAATGGCAAGCCATTGGGCACCGACCCACGGAATACCCGGCTGGCATTGCTGTAGCTTTGCCCCATGTCGAAGCCCTGCTCCTGGAAGAACCGGTACACCTGCATGAAGTCCGCACCGTCCTCGACCATGTGTATGGCGCGGGTGCGGTTGGTCAGTTTGCGCAGGCGGCTGGGGTAGGAGGCGAAAGCGATGACTTCCATCAGGATGGCCAGGCCTTCCTGGGTCACCGTCGAGGAAGGCGGGCCCTTGGCCAGGAACGTGCAGATAGGCTGGTTCAGGCCATTGAGGGTAGTGCCCACGTGCACCAACCCCTCGTGCACTTCCAGGGCCCGTACATCGCGCGCGTTGAACATGGCATCGGCACGCACCTTGATGTAGTCGGCACCGGCGGCGGCATCGGCCACGATACCGTCGGACTCGAACACGCGAATGGTCCCCTCGGCTTCACCGAACACCTTGTTCAACCGGCACTGGAGGATTTCCACCGCCTGCTTGGCCGTCAGGTCCTTCGGCTCGTCCTTGAGGTCACCGCGTCCATCGATGTTGTTCAGGTAGTCCGACAGCATCAGGCCAAGGTCGGCCAGGGTCGGGTCACCGGCATGGAAAACATCGGAGGCAGCGCCGTACAGCTCCTGGGAAATCAGACCGAAATCTTGCGTACCCCTGGCCTCGAGCATGCGCACGACCATGCGGTACTCGCGGCACATGCGTTTCATGATCTGCCCCACGGGGCTGAACTGACCAAGCTGGCGAATGATGTCACGCTCGATGGCCTGGAACTCCGCCTTTACAGCGCTGGAGTCGAACCCCAGTGAGCGCGCCTGGTAATAGGCACGGTCCACGGCAGGCGGGACCTTGCCCTTGGCCTCGAAGAAGCCGCGACGGATGCCATCGTCCCACTTGACTGCATCGAGCACGCGAATCGGCGTTTGCGCAGCCACGATGCGGTCGGACAGTGCGCGAATGGTTTGCTGGTACTCGTCCACAAAGAAATCCTTATCGGCCATCAGGCCAAGCCATGTCCCGCTCGTGTCGGCCGACTCAAGTGTCGAGCAGCCGAGGCGAGAGTGCGCCCTTGGCGCATCCGCGAATCACCAGAGACTTGCCCTGTCACTGGCCAGCGCGTTTGAAGCGCACTGCCTCCACGAACAGGTCCGAATTCGCTGGGTCGTTGAGGTAGGCCAGGACACGCGCTGGTGGGCTGTCGACCAGCAGACCCTCGCCGTTGTCCTGCGCCACCTCGGTGCTGTGCCCGCTCAATTCCTTGCTGTCCACGGCCTGCTGCACTTGCTGCAGATCGAGGTTATAGACCACCAGCTCCTTGCCATCGACGATATCGAAACCACCGATCACGTAGTTGCCGCCCAGGTCGCCAGGCACTCGCGCCGACAGGTACCAGCGGTTACCCTGCTGGGCCACATTGAATACATAGGTTTGGGCAGATTTGCCCTTGGGTGTGGCCACCGCTTTGTAGGCACCTGCGTCGGCACGCGTGATGACCAGCTTCAGCGGCTCGCCCCAGGCGTCCTTGGTGGTCCAGCTGCCCACCAGCCCCTTGGGGGCCGAGGACTTACCGGGTAGCGGTTCGGAAAAGGTCACCAGACAACCGCCCAGCATCAGGAATGACAGCGTCAACAGCACCACACGCCAGGCTTTCATCAGGTTTCTTCCTCGAAAAGGTCGGGCTCAAGCCGACGCCAGCACCAACTGCAAGTATCGGGTAAGCATCGCCAGCATCGGCCCATCGGCCTGCGCCTCGGCGTGCTTGAGCAGGCCCTGATATTCCATCTGCTCGATAATCGCCGTCAACATCTGTGCATCCTGTTCGGGCTGTCGCGAGCCAACGACCTGCAGCAGTTGGCGCGTACCGTGCAGCAGAATCTGCTCGTGAGCACAGACCAGCTCGGCCAGGCGTGGGCACAGCAGCGCTTCCTGGCGAAACGCCTGCTCGGCCATCATGAAATCGCGGCGGGTGAGCAGTTGGCGCTGCACGTAATCGGCCGTCATGCGCGCCACTTCATCGGCCAGTTTTGCCCGTGCCTGGGGACTGCCGTCACCTTGGGCCAGCAGTTGGCGCAACACTGCTTCGGTGTTGAGCCAGAGCTTGGCCATGTAGGCGGCGCTGCGTTCGACGTACTGGGCGAACGTGTCGGTGAGCAGGTCCTCGATGTCCTTGAAGTAGTAGGTGGTGGCCGACAGCGGCACCCCTGCCTCTGCGGCGACGGCACGGTGTCGCACGCCCCGCACGCCATCGCGCACCACGATGCGCATGGCGGCGTCCAGAATCAGTTGGCGACGCTGCTCACTGCCTTGCCGGGCCGTCTTGCGGCCCTGGTAGCGCACGCTTTCGGCAACGGCAGTGGCGATGCCTGCAGCCCCTTGTTGAGCCATGGCGGTTGTCATGGAGTACCTCATGTACGGTGTCTGGTCGGAGCATGCCCGTTCGCGTCCGATCTGCCCCCAGGCGTTGGAATCGCAGATTGCTTCGCAGGCGCTTGGATCGCGAGCGGGCCGGTAATGACAACATAATGCTTCAGGCAAGAAAAAGCCGCCTGAAAAGGCGGCTTTTTCGACTTCACTCAGCCCTGCGGACGCATGTGCGGGAACAGGATCACATCGCGGATCGATGGCGAGTTGGTCAGCAGCATCACCAGGCGGTCGATGCCGATGCCCTCGCCCGCCGTTGGCGGCATGCCGTATTCCAGCGCGCGCACGAAGTCGGCGTCGTAATGCATGGCCTCGTCGTCACCGGCATCCTTCTCGGCCACCTGGGCCAGGAAGCGCTCGGCCTGGTCTTCGGCATCGTTGAGCTCGGAGTAGGCGTTGGCGATTTCGCGCCCGCCGATGAACAGTTCGAAACGGTCGGTCACCGCAGGGTTCTCGTCGTTGCGACGGGCCAGCGGCGAGACCTCGAACGGGTACTCGGTGATGAAGTGCGGCTGCTCCAGCTTGTGCTCGACCAGCTCTTCGAAAATCATCACCTGCAGCTTGCCCAGGCCTTCATGGCCCAGCACCTTCGCACCGGCCTTGCGAGCGATGTCGCGAGCGCGGTCGACATCCTGCAGATCGGCAGCGGTGAGCTCCGGGTTGTATTTGAGGATCGAGTCGAACACCGACAGGCGCACGAAGGGCTCGCCGAAGTGGAAGACCTTGTCACCGTACGGCACATCGGTAGATCCCAGCACCAGTTGCGCCAGCTCGCGGAACAGTTCCTCGGTGAGGTCCATGTTGTCGCGGTAGTCGGCGTAGGCCTGGTAGAACTCGAGCATGGTGAACTCGGGGTTGTGGCGCGTCGAAACCCCTTCGTTGCGGAAGTTGCGGTTGATTTCGAAGACCTTCTCGAAACCACCGACGACCAGACGCTTGAGGTACAGCTCAGGCGCGATACGCAGGAACATGGCCATGTCCAGCGCATTGTGGTGGGTTTCGAACGGCTTGGCCGCTGCACCGCCCGGGATGGTCTGCAACATCGGCGTCTCGACTTCGAGGAAGTCGCGCTCGATGAGGAACTTGCGAATGTGCGAGATGACCTGGGAGCGCACGCGGAAAGTGTGGCGTGTCTCTTCGTTGACCATCAGGTCGACGTAGCGCTGGCGGTAGCGCTGCTCGGTGTCGGTCAGGCCGTGGTGTTTGTCGGGCAGCGGACGCAGCGACTTGGTCAGCAGGCGCACCTGGGTCATTTCGACGTACAGGTCACCCTTGCCCGAGCGAGCCAGGGTGCCCTCGGCGCTGATGATGTCGCCCAGGTCCCAGGTCTTGACCGCAGCCAGGGTTTCTTCGGGCAGGGTCTTGCGGTTGACGTAGACCTGGATGCGGCCGGTCATGTCCTGGATGACCATGAACGAGCCACGGTTGAGCATGATGCGGCCCGCCACCTTGACCGGGATCGCGGCTGCTTCCAGCTCTTCCTTGGTCTTGTCCGCGTACTGTTTCTGCAGGTCGTTGCAGTAGCTGTCGCGACGGAAGTCGTTGGGGAAGGCATTGCCCTTGGCGCGTTCTGCTGCAAGCTTTTCCTTGCGCAGGGCGATCAGGGCGTTTTCTTCCTGTTGCAGGTCTTGCGATTCGGTCTTCAGGTCGCTCATGTCGTCTTTGTTTCCATCAGGTATTCGTTGCCCTTGGCGGGCAGGGCGCGCGCTACCGGTACGAGGCCGGTGGCGCGGCGATAGGGTGTGGCTTACAGCCCCTGTTTGAGGCTCGCTTCCAGGTACTGGTCAAGGTCACCGTCCAGCACTTTCTGGCAGTCGCTGCGTTCCACGCCGGTACGCAGGTCCTTGATGCGCGAGTCGTCCAGCACGTACGAGCGGATCTGGTGGCCCCAGCCAATGTCCGACTTGCTGTCTTCCAGCGCCTGCGAGGCCGCATTGCGTTTTTGCATCTCCAGCTCGTACAACTTGGCCCGCAGCATTTTCATGGCGGTGTCCTTGTTGGCATGCTGGGAGCGTTCGTTCTGGCACGCCACCACTGTGTTGGTCGGCACGTGGGTGATACGCACTGCCGAGTCGGTGGTGTTCACGTGCTGGCCGCCGGCGCCCGAGGAGCGGTAGGTGTCGATGCGCAGGTCCGACGGGTTGATCTCGATTTCGACCTTGTCGTCGATTTCGGGCGAGACGAACACGGCCGAGAACGAGGTGTGGCGGCGGGCGCCGGAGTCGAACGGGCTCTTGCGCACCAGGCGGTGCACGCCGATCTCGGTGCGCAGCCAGCCGAAGGCATATTCGCCCTTGATGTGCACGGTGGCGCCCTTGATGCCAGCCACTTCGCCCTCGGAGAGTTCGATGATGGTGGCGTCGAAACCACGCTTGTCGGCCCAGCGCAGGTACATGCGCAACAGAATGTTGGCCCAGTCCTGCGCCTCGGTCCCGCCGGAGCCGGCCTGGATGTCGAGGTAGGCGTTGTTCATGTCCATCTCGCCGCTGAACATGCGACGGAACTCGAGCTGGGCCAGGTTTTCTTCAAGGCCTTGCAGTTCGGTCACGACGTCGCCGACAGCGCCTTCGTCGCCCTCTTCGACGGCCATGTCCAGCAGGTCCTTGCAATCGGCCAGGCCGTTGGACAGCTTGTCCAGCGTCTCGACGACCTGCGCCAGCATGGACCGCTCACGGCCCAGGGCCTGGGCGTACTCGGGCTTGTTCCAGACGTTGGGGTCTTCCAGCTCGCGATTGACTTCGATCAGGCGGTCATGCTTGAGATCGTAGTCAAAGATACCCCCGAATGGACTGGGAGCGGTCGGAGAGGTCCTTGATGGTGTTCAGGATCGGTTGGATTTCCATGGGCAGGCTACTCGTGCGAATTCGGTGAAAAGCCTGCGAGTATAACCGAGTCGGCCGCGTGGCGGCAGACCCGCCTGGCAGGCATCGACAACCAGCCGCCGGGTGCAGCCGCTCGAAAGGAGCACCCCTCGCCCAGCGCGCTAGGCGACACCCACCTGGTTGCGGCCACCGTTCTTGGCCTGGTACAGCCCTTTGTCCGCCGCCGAGATCAATTGCCGACAGAGGCTGCCGATAGCGGGAACCTGCGTGGCCAGGCCCACGCTGACGGTCAGGTACGCTCCGGCAGCCGGTGCCGTGTGCTCGATCGCCAGGCCCAGCACGCTCTGGCGCAGTTTCTCGGCAACCAACCTGGCGCCACCTGGGGAGGTGTTGGGCAACACCAGGGCGAACTCCTCGCCGCCGTAGCGGGCCGGAAGGTCGCTAGGCCGCGAGCACGAGCCACGGATGGCTTCTGCCACGCGCCGCAGCGCTTCGTCTCCGGCCAGGTGGCCAAAGGTGTCGTTGTAGGCCTTGAAATAATCGACGTCGATCATCAACAGCGACAACTGTTGCTGCTCGCGCATCGCCCGTCGCCACTCAAGCTCCAGGTACTCATCGAAATGGCGTCGATTGGACAGGCCCGTCAAGCCATCGGAGTTCATCAGCCGTTGTAGCATCAGGTTCGAATCGAGCAACTGCTGCTGGCTGACCCGCAGGGCGCGGTAAGCTTCGTCGCGCTGCAACAAGGTCAGGTAGGAACGCGAGTGATAGCGAATGCGCGCCACCAGCTCGATGGTGTCGGGCAGTTTGACCAGGTAATCGTTGGCCCCGGCCGCGAACGCGGCGCGCTTGACCAGCGGGTCTTCCTTGGTCGACAGCACGATGATCGGGATGTCCTGGGTGGCCGGGTTGCTGCGGTACTCACGCACCAGCGTCAGGCCATCGAGCCCGGGCATGATCAGGTCCTGCAGGATCACCGTGGGCTTGATGCGCATGGCCTGCTGCACCGCCTGGTGCGGGTCGGCGCAAAAATGAAAATCGATGTTGTCCTCATGGGCCAGGCCCCGCCGCACGGCTTCCCCGATCATGGCCTGATCGTCGACCAGCAGCACCATCGCCGAATTTTCATCGGCGGCGGCGAACCCTTCGATGGGGAGCTCATTCATGGCTGTTCACCTGAACACTGCCGGCCGGGCGGCATGATTCGTTACGCTTCATCATTGTGAAAAAATTTCCGTCAGACGCCCGGCTATGCCTTCAAGCGGGCGGATTTCCACTGCGGCATCGATCGCCGCAGCAGCCTTGGGCATGCCATAGACAGCACTGCTGGCCTGGTCCTGGGCAATGGTCAGAAAACCCCGTTGGCGCATCATCTTGAGCCCCTGTGCTCCGTCACGCCCCATGCCGGTGAGCAATACCCCCACTGCCTCGCCTGACCAGTAGCGCGCCACGCTTTCGAAGAAAACGTCGATGGAGGGGCGGTAGATTTCATTGACCGGTTCGGCAGTGTAGGCCAGTTGCCCGTTCTGTAGCAGGCGCAGATGGTGGTTGGTTCCGGCCAGCAGCACCTGGCCAGGTTGCGGTGGCTCGCCTTCGCGCGCCAGGCGCACCGGCAGCCCGGCCGCACTGCTGAGCCATTCGGCCATGCCAGCGGCAAAGACCTGATCCACATGCTGGACCAGCACGATCGCGGCCGGGAACCCGGCTGGCACTCTTTTGAGCAGTATTTCCAGGGCCGCCGGACCACCTGCCGAGGAACCGATGGCCACCAACCCTCGTCGCTGGCTCGCTTCACGCAGCGGTGCGGCAACCGGCCTGGGCGTCGGCGGGCGCTGCTGTCCAATCAGCCAGCTGATGTTGAGAATCTTGCGCAGCAATGGCGCGGCGGCTTCGCGGGCGTCGCCCGCACCCAGCGCCGGTGTGTCGACCACATCCAGTGCACCATGCCCCATGGCTTCGAATACCCGGTGCACATTCTGCTTGCGATCGACCGTAACGATGACGATGGCGCACGGGGTGTCGGCCATGATCCGGCGAGTCGCTTCCACGCCATCCATCACCGGCATGATCAAGTCCATCAGGATCAGGTCCGGTTGCTGCTCCTGACAGCGTTGCACGGCTTCGGCGCCGTTGCTGGCCACCCACACCACCTCATGGGCAGGTTCCAGCGCGACGGCACGGCGCAAGGCCTCCACTGCCAAGGGCATGTCATTGACGATGGCGATCTTCATCCGTGAGCACCTCCGATCAGTTCGACTACAGCATCCAGCAACGCATCGTCGTGGAAACTGGCTTTAGCCAAATAGTAGTCGGCCCCGGCATCCAGGCCGCGCCGTCGGTCTTCCTCCCGGTCCTTGTAGGAAACCACCATGACGGGCAGCGATTGCAAGCGTTGGTCACGGCGCACCAGGGTGACCAACTCGATGCCGTCCATGCGCGGCATGTCGATGTCGGTGATCAGCAAGTCGAAATCGTCGCCGCGCAGAGCATTCCAGCCATCCATGCCATCGACTGCCACCGCGACGTCATAGCCGCGATTGCCCAGCAGCTTGCGCTGCAGCTCACGCACGGTCAGCGAGTCGTCGACCACCAGGATGCGTTTGCGCGCCAGGCCAGAGGCGCCGGCACCGCCGCGCTCGACGCGCTCGAGCGTACCGGTGCTGAGCAGTTTGTCGACCGAGCGCAGAATGTCCTCCACATCGACGATCAGCACCACCGAGCCGTCGTCCAGCAGCGCCCCTGAAGAAATGTCCTGCACTTTGCCCAGACGCGGATCGAGCGGCATCACCACCAGCACCCGCTCGCCGATCAGCCGCTCGACCGCCACGCCATACAAGCGCTCGCGCTCGCGGATGACCACGACCCGCAGGCTGTTCTGATCGGTTTGCCCGGCCGGCCGGTGCAGCAACTGGCTGGCGGCTACCAGGCCGATGTGCTGGCCGTCATGCCAGAAGTGCTGCCGCCCTTCTATCTGCACGATGTCGTTGGCGTCCACCGCCAGGGTGTGTTCGATATGCGCCAGAGGGAAGGCATAGGCCTCCCCGCCGACTTCCACGACGAGGCTGCGCACGACCGACAAGGTTTGCGGTACCTGCAGGTGGAAGCGGCACCCCAACCCAGGCGTCTGGGTCAGTTCGATTGCCCCGCGCAATTCGCGGATCATGTGCTGCACGGCGTCAAGCCCCACACCCCGCCCGGACACTTCGGTCACCGTATCCCGCAGACTGAAACCCGGCAGGAAGAGGAAGGTGAGCAATTCATCGTCACTCATGCGCTCGACGGTTTCGGCCGGAGACAGGGCACGTTCCACGATGCTGGCACGCAGGCGATCCAGGTCCACGCCGGCACCGTCGTCCATCAGCTCAAGGCTCAGCATCCCGGCGTGGTGCGAGACGCGCAGGCGGATCAGCCCTTCTTCGGGCTTGCCCGCCAACAGCCGCCTGTCTGGCAGTTCGATGCCATGATCGACCGCGTTACGCAGCAAGTGGGTCAGCGGCGCTTCGAGTTTTTCCAGGACGTCACGATCGACCTGGGTTTTCTCCCCTTCGATGATCAGGCGCACCGGTTTGCCCAGGGCGCGGCCCAAGTCGCGCACCATGCGGCTCTGCCCGGCCAGCACATCGGCAAATGGTCGCATACGGCAGGCCAGGGCGGTGTCGTAGAGCAGTTGTGCACGCTGGCTGGCCTGCCAGCCGAACTCGTCCAGGTCGGCCGCTTGCTGACGCAGGATCTGCTGGGTTTCGGCCAACAAGCGTTGGGTCTGGGCCAAGGCCTCGAGCACCTCGCCACCCTGGCCGCTGTCTTCGAGTTGCAGGCGCAGCCCATCGAGCGCCTGCATGCCCTGGCCATGCATGCGCTTGAGACGCTGCAAGGTGGCTAGGTAGGGCTTGAGACGCTGGGTTTCCACCAAGGACTTGCTGGACAGGTCGAGCAGGCTGTTGAGCCTGTCGGCGGTCACCCGCAGCACCCGCTCGCCCCCCTCTACTGTGCGCTTGCCGGCCTTGCGACGCGGCGCGGGCTCAGCATCGTCTGGCGGCTCAGACGCTGGTACAGGCGCCGCCGCCGGTGCCTGGCTCGCCACCGGCGGCGGCGCCATCGGTGCACCGGCCTGTGCGGGAACGGCAGGGGCTGCGCTCGGCCCCCCGGGCCCCAATACGGCGGGCA